>NZ_FMTK01000011.1:0-197341 GCF_900100025.1 Pseudomonas sp. NFACC56-3
GGCCTGCACTACAACCGGCACCGCTACTACAATCCCGAGACCGGCCGCTATTTGACGCCTGATCCGAGCAAGTTGGCGGGTGGGCTCAATGGGTATCGCTACACGGTGAACCCGACGGGGTGGGTGGATCCGTTGGGGTTGGTGGATTGTCCGGGGCAGGGTGGGTGTCGGCCGGCGGTTGGGGATCTGGATCCGGCGGCGAAGGTCCAGGTAGATGAGGGTGAGCCGCGGTTGCCAAAGCCAACCGCTGCTGAGTTGGCTGAAAAAGAGGTCAGGCGTTTAGACAGGGAACAAGGCATGCACATGGTTGGTAAGCATAGTCCTGCGGTCCCAGATCAAGTGTGGAAGCAGCGAGCAATTGATGGTACCGATCCCGTTACTGGGAGGACCCCTTCACATAGGAAAGGGAATCCAAGTTCGAGGTTTTACAGTTGGGAGTTACAGTTAAAAGCTTATGAGTTAGCAATTTCAAAGAAAAATAGCGGTCATGTATTACTAACGGATAAAAGCGGAAGCAAATATCTACGGGCGGATTTTCCGGGGGCAGGAGAGGGATATATTCCAAACTCTAGGGATCCAAATAATCCAAAACTGGTAAAAATGAATCGTATAGAAATGAAGTTTGATCGAGATACTGAAATCCCATTTACACTGTATCCAATTAAATAGGGGGCATAAAATTGATTGATCCTAGCACTGGGCAGCCTTACGTACCAACACCTGCATATTTTTTAGGTTGTTTCGATATATACGACCGAGAGGAAACTCTAGGTGAAGAGCTTGAGAAATTTGACCCCAATAACCCCGTAGATCGAGAGGTGTTAATTTTAAATTACTCGCTAACAAAGCGCTGGAAAATTACGTACAGACAAAAATTCCTCCTTTACAAAAGCTTAGGAGATGCCCTGCGAGATAGCAGTTATGACTTTCAGGCCCTATTGGAACATGACTCTCAGACCTGTTCATCGCTCCCTAACGGATGGGATACGATGAAAAATCCTAGAATTTTCTTTGAAGATATATATAAATTCGCAACTGAAGTATGGGCAGACGACCTCCGCAAAGCTGAAGCTGAAGACAGATCTACTTGGGACTACGTGTAGGTACTCTTTGATGGGGGCTAGGCCAGAGGCAAGTAATTGAATTTGCTACTGCTTAATCAACCACCACCAAACCGCTTTTGTGGCGAGGGAGCTTGCTCCCGCTGGGCTGCGAAGCGGCCCCAAAACAGCCTATTCAATCAACCAGGCGAACCGCAGTGCTGTTCAGAAGGGGGCTGCTACGCAGCCCAGCGGGAGCAAGCTCCCTCGCCACAGGGTTTGTGCCAGGCTCTCGGGCCGAGGGCGCCAATGGGAATCCGCTCACACCGACAACCCCAACGCCACCACAGCCTCCCGCTCAGCCAAACCCTCCACCAAATACACACTCCCCCCCAAAATCTCCTTGGCATGGTGCTTGGCCTGGGAAGCCAGCTCAGCCAACTGACTGGCGTCCAATTCCTCACAGGCCTCGGCGCGCAGATGCACCACCCCAATCGACAGCGACAATAACGCGAACTCCTGTCGAATGCCCTGCCGATTCAACGCCGTAAAGCACCCCGCCTCCAGATGTTCAGGCCGATAGAAGCGTCGGCAATGGGTCTGGAAGTCGCTCAGCAATTGGTCCAGGCGTTTGCGCCAGTCTTCCGGGCCGAGGACCAGCAGGAAGTCGTCGCCGCCGATGTGGCCGACGAAGTCGCGGCTGGGGTCGATGCGTTCGTTCAGGCATTGAGCCAGGCACAGCAGGACTTCGTCGCCGCGGCCGTAGCCGTAGATGTCGTTGAAGGGCTTGAAGCTGTCGATGTCCACGTAGCAGATCACCGATTCCTGCCGTTGTTGCAGCAGGCGCGTGAGGCATTGCTGGATCGGGACGTTGCCCGGCAGCAGGGTCAGTGGGTTGGCGTAGCGGGCCTGTTGGATTTTCAGCTCGGTGATGAGCTTGAGCACGTCGATCACCCGGCCCAGGCCCAGGTAGCCGCCGTTGAGGGTGATGATGAAGTCTTCTTCGATGCGCTGTCGGGCGCGGCTGGTGATCAGGCGGCTGACTTGTTGCAGCGATTGGTTCAACTCCACCGCGAGAAAGTCATCGCTCATCAGCCGGCTGATGGGCTTGCGGGCGAACAGGTCGGTGGCGAAGGGTTTGAGCAAAGCGTCGGAGAGTGAATGGCGATGGACGATGCCGCAGGGCTGGTTCTGATTGTCCAGCACGGCCAGGGAGTTGAGGTTGGCCTGGCGCCGAAACGCTTCCAGCACGGTGGCGGTCGGTGTGTTGTGGGCCATCGCCGGTTGTTCGTTGAGCAGCGCACTGAGGTCGTTGATCTCATCGCTCAGCGCCGCCACGCCGCTGTCCTGTCGGGGCATCAGCGCCCTGGCATCGCGTGACGGTTGTTCCTGGGGGCGGGCCAGCAGATAACCCTGGACCAGGTCGACGCCCATTTCGATCAGCACCGCCAGTTCTTCCGGCAGTTCGATTCCCTCGGCAATCACCTGGGCGCGGGAAGCCCGGGCGATTTTCAGGATCGAGCCCACGAACTCGCGCTTGAGGGCGTCCTGATGGATGCCGTCGATGAAATGCCGGTCGATCTTCACATAGTCGGGTCGCAATTCGGACCACAACCGCAGGCTCGAATAACCGGCGCCGAGGTCGTCCAGGGCAATCGAGAAACCCATGGCCCGGTAGTGATGCAGGGCGGTTTGCAGGAGCTGGAAGTCATCGATAGGGGTCTGTTCGGTCAGCTCGATCACCACCTGGCTGGGTGCGATGCCGAAGTCTTGCAGCAATTGCAGCGTGCGTCCCGTCTGGTGCGCGGATTCCAGCAGGGACTCGGGCGAGACGTTGAGAAACAGCTTGCCCGGCAGTTTTTGCTCGTTGAAGCGTTGGCAGGCGCTGCGGCGGCAGGCCAGCTCCAGCTCGCTGAGGCGTCCGGCCTGGCGCGCCACGGAGAGCAGCGCGATGGGCGAGTGCAGCGGGCTGTTGGAAGGGCCGCGGGTCAAGGCTTCATAACCCACGATGCGCCGTTCGGAAAGGCAGATGATCGGTTGGAACAGACTGTGCAAACCGCTTTGAGCCAGGATCGAACTCAAGGCACTCAGCTGTTCTATCGTGGTCATGGCAATCTCTGGCGATAAAAAAAGGACCGGATGCGGGGCACCCAGTCCTGTATTTCACGACAGACTGATGTCAGTTTGATGACACTCCGACGAGCATCACCATTAAATGGCCATCATCTTAGTGCTTGGCGATCGCCGTATTGAGTTTCAGGTAATCCAGCAGGATCCGCCCGGTCTCGCTCAGGTAGGCATCGTCTTCCGGCTTGGTTTTCTCCGGCTCGGTGATCAGGTCTTCGTCTTCTTTCTTCAGCTCTTTGAGTGGTTCTTCGCCCTTGGCCTTGCGACGCAGGTTTTCCATGGCCAGTTGCTTGGCCTCGATGTCGGCATGCTGCGCGCGACGGTCGGCTTCGTTGAGGGTGACGGTTTTCTCCATCATCAACTTCTGCGCCAGGGCCAGCTTGTCGCGGATGAACACGAACTCCGCATCCTGGGCCGAGCGCGCGTCGTGGTCGGACTTGAGTTGGGCCAGGAACGGCTTGAACGGGTCCACGGCCGGTTTGATCGCCGGCCGGATGGTGTCCCACGGCATGGCTTCGGGCAGGGCGCTTTCACCGATTTCCTTGGTGTCGATGATCGACGGGTAATCGATGTCAGGCAGTACGCCCTGGTGCTGGGTGCTCTGGCCGGACACCCGGTAGAACTTCGCCAGGGTCAGTTTCAGCTCGCCGTGGTTGAGCGGCTGGATGGTCTGCACGGTGCCTTTGCCGAAGGTCTGGCCGCCGATGATCAGTGCGCGGTGATAGTCCTGCATGGCGCCGGCGAAAATCTCCGAGGCCGATGCCGACAAGCGGTTGACCAGCAAGGCCATCGGCCCCTTGTAGAACGCGCCCGGGTTTTCGTCTTCCAGCACATCCACTCGGCCATCGGCGTTACGCACGAGCACGGTCGGGCCCTTGTCGATGAACAGGCTGGTCAGCTCGGTGGCTTCCTGCAGGGAACCGCCGCCGTTATTGCGCAAGTCGATGACCACGCCGTCGACCTTTTCCTTCTGCAGTTCGGTCAGCAGCTTCTTGACGTCGCGAGTGGTGCTCTTGTAGTCCGGATCCCCGGCGCGGAAGGCCTTGAAGTCCAGGTAGAAAGCCGGGATCTCGATGATGCCGAGCTTGTAGTCCTTGCCGTCCTGCTTGAGGTTTAGGATCGACTTCTTCGCCGCCTGCTCTTCCAGTTTCACCGCTTCACGGGTGATGGCCACGATTTTGCTGGTCTGGTCGTTCGGCGCGTTGCTGGCCGGGATGACTTCCAGGCGCACCACCGAGCCTTTCGGGCCGCGGATCAGCTTGACCACTTCGTCGAGGCGCCAGCCGACCACGTCGACCATTTCCTTGTTGCCTTGGGCGACACCGATGATCTTGTCCGCCGGGCTGACCTGTTTGGTTTTGTCTGCGGGGCCCGCCGGGACCAGGCGCACGATCTTCACCTGGTCGTTGTCGCTCTGCAGCACGGCACCGATGCCTTCCAGGGACAGGCTCATGTTGATGTCGAAGTTTTCCGCGTTATCCGGCGACAGATAGTTGGTGTGCGGGTCGTAGGACATGGCAAAGGTGTTGATGTATGCCTGGAAAATATCCTCGGCGCGGGTCTGGTCCAGGCGCGCCAATTGGTTCTTGTAGCGCTTGGTCAGGGTTTCCTGGATCTGCTTGGGATCCTTGCCGGCGATCTTCATGCGCAGCACTTCGTCCTTGACGCGCTTGCGCCACAGGTCATCGAGTTCGGCTGTGCTTTTGAGCCAAGGGGCGTCCTTGCGGTCGACTTGCAAGGTTTCCTTGGTATTGAAATCGATTTTGTCGACGCCCTTGTTCAGCTCGGCAAGGGCGTAGTCCAGACGCGCCTTCACGCGGTCCAGGTAGCGCTTGTAGATGGTGAACCCGGCGTTCAGGTCGCCGCTCTTGAGGAAATCGTCGAACTGGGTTTTCCACTTGTCGAATTCGGCGATGTCGCTGGCCAGGAAATAACTGCGCGATGGATCGAGCAGCTTCAAATAGCTGTCATAGATGATGACCGAGCGCGCGTCATCGAGCGGCGGCTTGCTGTAGTGATGGCGCTTGAGCAATTCGACGACATTAAGGCTGGCAATCACTTCGTCGCGATCGGGCTGAAGCTTGTCCCAGCTGTTGGCTGCGAACGTATCGTTCGACAACGGTAACAGGCCGAGGCCAATGACGAGCGCGAGGGCGGTGCTGGGGAATAGGTGCTTCATGCTGATTCGACGCAGGGACAATTGATAACGCATATTAGGCCGTCTTTGAAGTCGCCGGTTCCATGTGGCCCGGGCGCATAATGCAAGAAAGCCCGGCGTTGAAGCAGCGGGCCCAGTCGAGACTCACTATGGAGGCACCGTGAAAGCATTGCAAGGCGTTGAAGGCCAAGTGGTATGGGCAGATGAGCCGAGCCCGACGTGTGATGTGGGGCAAGTTCGCATCCGTGTGGCGGCCGCCGGCCTGAATCGGGCCGATTTGTTACAAAAAGCCGGGCTTTACCCGCCGCCACCCGGCGCCAGCCAGGTATTGGGGCTGGAGTGTTCCGGGGTGATCAGCGAGGTCGGGCCGGGCTCGTCCTGGCAGGTGGGCGACCGCGTTTGCGCGTTGCTGGCCGGCGGTGGAATGGCCGAGGAGGTGGTGGTCGATGGTCGCCATGTGCTGCCGGTGCCCGAAGGCCTGTCCTTGGCTGAAGCGGCCGCGCTGCCTGAGGTCTACAGCACCGCGTGGCTGAATCTGTTCCAGCTGGCGGCGCTCAAACCGGGCGAGAAAGTGCTGCTGCACGCCGGGGCCAGCGGTGTCGGTTCGGCCGCGATCCAGCTGTGCAAGGCGTTCGGCAACCCATGCTGGGTCAGTGTCGGTTCGACCGAGCGGCTGTCCTATTGCGAGGCCCTGGGCGCCCAGGGCGGCGTGGTACGCACCGATGGCCTGGAGAGTTTGAACGACCTCGGTCCCTTCGACGTGATCCTCGATCCGGTGGGTGGCAGCTACGCCAAACTCAACGTGAAACTTTTGTCAGTTGACGGCCGTTGGGTGTTGATCGGCCTGATGGGCGGGCGCTCGACCGAGCTCGATCTGGCCCAGGTGCTGGGCAAGCGTATCCAACTGCTCGGCTCGACCCTGCGCAGCCGTGATGAGCAATTCAAGGCCGACCTGATCAGCGAGCTGGGGCAACAGGTGTGGCCGCTGTTTGCCGACAAGCGCCTGAGCCCGCAGTTGGCCCGGACCTTCGCGATCAAGGACGCCGAGGCGGCGTTCGCGGAGTTGGCGACCAACCAGGTGTCGGGCAAGTTGGTGTTGCTGATCGACGAGAGCCTGAGCTGATTCTGCGCAGACCTGTGGGAGCGAGCTTGCTCGCGATAGCGGTGTGACATCAATCAAGTTGTTGAGTGTGCGACCGCCATCGCGAGCAAGCTCGCTCCCACACGGGGCTGCTTATTTCCAACTATGGATTGGCCACCCGGCCGATTCGGCATGGGCCTTCAACACCGGGTCCGGGTTCACCACGTGCGGGTGATCGACCTTGAGCAACAACGGCAGGTCGTTGCGCGAGTCGGAATAGAAACTCGCGCCCTCCAGGTTCTCCTCCTCGGCATCCAGCCAATCCAGCAGCCGTGTGATCTTGCCTTCGCGGTAGGTCAGGGTCCCCACGGTCTTGCCGCTGTACACACCATGGGCCACTTCAAGCTCGATCGCCAGGATCTCATCGATGCCCAGGCGTTCGGCAATCGGCTTGACCAGATGCGTGCCGGAGGCCGAAATCACCAGGATCCGGTCGCCGGCCTTGCGGTGTTCGGCGATGGTCCTGGTGGCGTCGCTAAAGATGATCGGTTCGATGAAGTCTTCCACCCACGGCGCCACCAGGTGCTCGATTTCTTCCGGTGTGCGGCCGATCATCGGTTCCAGGCTGAAGTCCATGTACTCTTCCATGCTCAGCTTGCCGTGGCTGTAGGCGTCCATCAGCTCGTTGTTGCGCCGCATGAACGACTCGGGATCGACCCAGCCCAGGCGACCCATCTGTTCACTCCAGAGGGTGGCGCAGTCGCCGTGGATCAGGGTTTCGTCCAGATCAAAAATTGCCAGGGCCATCAGCGTGTTTCCCTTTTCAAGATCAGCTTCAAAATCAACAAAGCCATCAGGCTACCTCACACAGCGCCGATGGATCGATGGAAAGTGCCAACCGTGCGCCATCGGGGTGCAGGTCGGCGGCCGAGCGGTTGAGCACATCCACCACCAATTCCACGCCACGGGCCTCGACCCGGTAGCGGATGACATTGCCCAGCAGGCTGTGGCTGCGGATCAGCGCATCGGCCTGGCCGTTGCGGCTCAGCTCGATGGCCTCCGGGCGGATGGCGATGCGACCGTTCACCGGCCGCTGCAGCAGTTTGCTCGCGCTGTCGGCGTCCAGCAGGTTGTAGTTGCCGATGAAGCCGGCGGCAAAGACATCGACAGGCGCAGTGTAAAGGGTTTCGGCATCGCCGCTTTGTACGATCTTTCCCTGGTTCATCAGGAAAATCCGGTCAGACATGGTCAGGGCTTCTTCCTGGTCATGTGTGACGAAAATGGTGGTCAGGCCCAACTCACGCTGGATCTGTCGGATCTGTTCACGCAAGTGCTTGCGAATCCGCGCATCCAGGGCTGACAGCGGCTCGTCCAGCAGCAACAGGCGCGGCCGGGTGACCAGGGAGCGGGCGAGGGCGACACGCTGGCATTGGCCGCCGGAGAGTTGATGGGGATAGCGGGCGGCGAAATCGTGCAGCTCCACCAGGCGCAGGATCTCCAGCACGCGCTGGCGACTGTCCGAGGCGTCGACCTTTTGCATGCGCAGGCCGAAGGCGACGTTTTGCTCCACGGTCATGTTCGGGAACAGGGCGTAGCTCTGGAAGACCATGCCGATGCCGCGTTTCTGAGGACTCAGCGGGACGATGTCCTGTCCGTCGAGGATGATCTGGCCGGCATCCACCGCGGTCAGGCCGGCAATGCAGCGCAACAGCGTGGATTTGCCGCAACCGGAAGGGCCGAGCAGGGTGACGAATTCGCCCTTGGCGATCTCGCAGTTGATGTCGCTGAACACCGGGGTGCCGGCATAGCTTTTTTGCAGGTGTTGGACGCTGACGTAGCTCATTGGCTTTTGTCCTTGTTCAAGATATTGGCCGCCCAGGTCAGGACCAGTACGAAGAAGAAATAGGAGATCACCAGCGCACTGGTGAAGTGGCCGCTGCTGTTGCGCATGTTGTTCAGGTAGACCTGCAGGGTTTCATAGCGGGTACCGACCAGGATGTTGGCAAACACGAATTCGCCGAACAGGAACGAGAAGGACAGCAGCAGCGCCACCATCAGCCCCTTGCGCAGGTTCGGCAGCACCACCAGGAACGCGGCCTGGAAAGTGCTGGCACCAAGCAGTTGGGCGGCGTCCATCAGGTCGCGCAGGTTGATGGCCTGCAGGTTGTTGGTGATCGCCCGGTACATGAACGGCAGGGCGACGGTGAAGTAGCAACCGATCAGGATCCACGGCGTACCGACCATCGCCAGCGGCCCGGAGCCATAGAGTTGCAGCAGCCCCACCGACGACACCACGGGCGGCACTGCGAACGGCAGCAGGATGAGAATGTTCATCAGTGCGTCGAGTTTGGGGAAGTGGTAATGCACCACGAACAGCAACGGCAGGATCAACACCACCGAGAGCACCAGCGCCCCGACACAGACCAGCAACGATTGACCGAAGGCGTGGAGAAAGCGCGGATCGCTCCACAACTGCACATACCATTTGAAGGTGAAGCCGCTGGGTAGCACGGTGGCCGACCAACTGCTGGCGATGGAGTAGACCAGCGTGCCGGCCAGGGGCAGCAGCAGGATGGCGAACAGCAGGTACACCACTGCCCGATGATAGAGCCCGACGGAGCCCGGTTCAGCGCGAGACATGGTAGCTCCTCCTGAGCAGCAACTGATGGACGATGGTCACCACGGTCATCAACGCCACCAGCACCACGGCCAGGGCACTGGCCAGGTTCGGGTCGAGGGAAATGTCGCCGGAGACCATGGCGGCGATGCGGATCGGCAGTACGTTGAAGTTACCGGTGGTCAACGCGTAGACCGTGGCGTAGGCGCCGAGGGCGTTGGCCAGCAGGATCACGAAGGTGCCCAGCAGCGCCGGGGTCAGCACTGGCAAGCCGATGTGCCGCCAGAACTGCCAGCCGCTGGCGCCGAGCAACTCGGCGGATTCGCGCCAGTCTTCGCGCAGGGCGTCGAAGGCCGGGTAGAGCAGCAGCACGCCCAGGGGAATCTGGAAGTAGGTGTAGAGAATGATCAGCCCGGTTTTCGAATACAGGTTGAAATCCTCGATGATTCCCGCCTGCTTGAGCATGATCGTGATGCTGCCGTTGAACCCCAGCAAAATGATGAAGGCGAAGGCCAGGGGCACGCCGGCGAAGTTGCTGGTCATGTTGGCGAAGGCATTGACGAAGTTGCGCAGCCGCGAATCCACACGGCGCAATGAGTAGCTGCCGAGCACGGCGATGACGATGCCGAACACACTGGACCAGAAGCTGATCTCCAGACTGTGCTGGATGGCTTGCAGGTAGAACTTGGAACTGAAGATCTTGCTGAAGTTGGCCAGGCCCCAGCCGAACTCTTCCGATTCCAGACTGTTGACCAGCACCCAGAGCAGCGGGGCGATCTGGAACACGGTGAAGAAAATCGCGAAGGGCACCAGGCACAACGCTGCCAGCCATTTGCCGCGCGTCATGGCGTTCACTTGAGTAACTCCTGGCAATAGGGTTTGTCGTGGTCGACGCCGAGCAATTGGCAAATGGTGCCGCACAGCTCGGTCTGCCTCGGCGTGGCAGCGGGATCGAAACTGAAGCTGTCACCCAGGACGAACAGCGGCACTTCCCGTTCTTCGGCCAGCAGGCCGTTGTGGGAGCGGTCGTTGTTCATGCCGTGGTCGGAGGTCACCAGCACCTGGTAACCGGCGTCGAGCCAGGCTTGCAGGTAGACCGCCAGGTTGATGTCGGCCGAGCGGGCACTGTTGCGGTATTGCGGGGTGTCGAGGCCGTGCTTGTGGCCAGCGTCGTCGATGTTCATCGGGTGCACCAGCAGGAAGTTCGGCAAGTAGCGCTGGCGCAGGTGTTCGGCGTCGGCGAACAGATGGGAATCGGGGTAGTGGTCATTCCAGTAGAAATGCCCGTATTGAATCGGCAGGTCGGGGTTGTCGGTGTGACGGTCGCGACCGGCCACGAAGGGCGAGGCGTTGTAGAGCTCGCTGACCCAGTGGTACGCCGCTGCCGCTGTGCTCAGGCCGGCCTGGGTGGCGTAGTGGAATATGCTGCGCTGGTTCGACAGGCGCGTGACGTTGTTGTGCACAATCCCGCTGTCGATGGGCACGACCCCGGTGAGGATGCATTCGTAGAGTGGGCGGGACAGGGCGGGCAACTCACATTCCAGTGTGTAGAGGGCCGCGCGTCCTGCGCCGACGTAAGCCTGCAAATGCCCCATGGCATGCCGGGCGACCTCATGGTTGAGACCGTCGAGCACCACCAGGATGACGTTGTGCTTCATGGGTACCAGGACTCCGGATGGACACCAGAAAACTCGGACTCACCGCAGATCCAATGGGGAGCGAGCTTCTGTGGGAGCGAGCTTGCTCGCGATGAAGGCGACACGGTTCAACAGCAATACCGTGTCATCGTTTATCGCGAGCAAGCTCGCTCCCACAGGGCCTGCCCCCACAATTGGATTGCCAGTGGATATCCGGACGGGAGCTACCGCCTTACTTCATCTCGACGATGACTTGTTCATTCCACGTCTGCGGCAGTGCCTTGGACGTCTTCTCCCACGCATCCGCATCCTTGATCGGGGTCACGCCTTTGTATTGCTCGTTCGGCAGCAGCTTGGCCTGGACCTCTTCCGGCAGTTTCAGGTGCTCGGCGCGGATCGGACGGGCGTTGCCCTTGGCCAGGTTGATCTGGCCGGCGTCGCTGAAGATGTACTCGCGGGCCAGCTTGGCGGCGTTCGGGTGCTTGGCGTATTTGTTGATGATGGTGGTGTAGCCGGAGATGACCGAGCCGTCGGACGGAATCAGCACGACGTAGTCATCCGGGTTGGCCATCTTGGCCTTGTAGCTCAGGCCGTTGAAGTCCCAGACCACACCGACTTCGACTTCACCTTTTTCCATCGTGGCGATGGTCGGGTTGGCCATGGACAGACGCCCTTGCTTGGCGATTTCGGCAAACATCAACAGGGCCGGCTGGAGGTTTTTCTCATCGCCGCCGTTGGCCAGGGCCGCCGCCAGCACGCCGTTGGCGGCCTGGGCCGCGGTGCTCACGTCGCCGATGGAGACTTTGTACTTGCCGGTCTTCAGGTCAGCCCATTTGGTCGGCACTTCGGAACCGTGCAGCAGCTTCTTGTTGACGATGAAGGCGATGGTGCCGGTGTAGGCCAATGCCCAGTTGCCGTCCTTGTCCTTGGCCCAGGCGGGCACTTGTTCCCAGGTGCTTGGCTTGTAGGGCTGGACCACGCCCTGCTTGACCGCGATCGGGCCGAACGCCGCCCCGACGTCGCCGATGTCGGCGCTGGCATTGTCTTTTTCGGCGGCGAACTTGGCGATTTCCTGGGCCGAGCTCATGTCGGTGTCGATGTGTTTCAAGCCGTAGACCTTGGCCAGGTCGTCCCAGGTGCCTTTCCAGTTTGCCCAGTCATCGGGCATGCCGACACTGTTGACGGCGCCTTCCGCTTTCGCAGCGGCTTCCAACGTTTTCAGATCGGTGTCAGCGGCCATGGCGGCGGTGCACATGGCAATGGTCGAGCCTAACAGTGATGCCAGGAAAAGCTGTTTCATCCGAAGCTCCTATGGGCGTTTTCAACGCTGCGATTGCGGTTGTGTTGGTCTAGGTCAGCAATACCTGAGCCAATGTAGGCGAGCCCTGTGACATTTTGATGTCGGTGTCGGGGGCTCTAGGAAATACCCGGCTCGTGGAGGCTGGCTGCGAATTAAGCGTAGACCATGGTTAAACAGCTGATCTGAAAGGACTTGGCCGTTAATTTGCACGCTGAAACAACGACCGTTCGGCGACTCTGTCATCTGCCAGTCATGTGCAGTGCCTAGGCTTGCTGGACCCAGAAGCGGATCGATGAACCGTCGATCCTGCCCCGAAACAGTGCTGGTCTAGTCCAGATAGGTAACGTTGATGCGCATCGATGCAACCAAAGCGGTGACAGCCATCGGACAGGTCCTGCAAGAGCAACTCGACCACGGGTTGCTGGCGCCCGGCAGCAAGTTGCCGGCCGAGCGCAAGCTCAGTGAATTGTTCGGGACCACGCGGATTACCGTGCGCGAGGCGTTGTTGCAGCTCGAAGCCCAGGGGCAGATCTATCGGGAGGAGCGCCGGGGCTGGTTCGTCTCACCGCCGCGTCTGGCCTACAACCTGATGCAGCGTAGCCATTTCCACGCCATGGTGGCGGCCCAGGGGCGTGTGCCTTCTACCCAAGTGATCTCGGCGCGCCTGCAACCGGCTTCGGCGGCCGTGTGTGCCTGGTTGCAACTGCCGGCGCTGTCCAGCGTGATCCAGATCTGCCGCGTGCGCCGTATCGACGAGCGCCTGGTGCTGTACGTCGAACACTACCTGAACCCGCAGTATTTTCCGGACATCCTCAAGTTCGATCTCAACCAGTCCATCACCGAGTTGTACGCCCGCCATTACGACCTGCACTACGGCCGGGTGAAGTTCGAAATCGTGCCCACCTCTTTACAGCCGGAAGCGGCAGCGGCGTTGAGGGTTTCGGTGGGCAGCCCCGGGCTTCGCATCGCACGGGTCAACTATGACCAGCACCAGCGGCTGATCGACTGCGACCTGGAGTTCTGGCGACACGACGCGATCCATGTCGGGGTGGATGTGCCCGAGCAACCGCCCGCTTGAGGTGAACTCAGGCTGACTCGTTGAGCTTGGCCAGGATCCTGAATAACACCGTGGCGAGGATCAGCAACATGCCGATCCACATGGCGAAGACCCCGACGTTCTTGTCACGGAAGTTGAAGCCGATGGCCAGCAGGATCATGCCGGCGATGATGGGGACCAGCATGGTGTTGAACGAAGACATGGGAACCATGGAGACGGCCTTGTCAGGGGGGGATAAGGCCAGTCTAGTTGGGGTTTTTCCGGATTGTGATGATGTGTGTCACATCACCCGCGATCCTGAGGCGAACACGGTTGTGGCGAGGGAGCTTGCTCCCGCTCCAGTGCGCAGCACTGGCAAATCTGCATTCAACCGCAGTTTTGGGGCTGCTGCGCAGCCCAGCGGGAGCAAGCTCCCTCGCCACATGGGGCCATCCAAACAGGGGAGTAGCGGCTAGGGCAACTCGCGAGAAGCGTAGAACGCGCTCAGCACTTTCACCAGGTGCGCCAGGTCATGGCTGCCGCACAGTTCGCGGATCGAATGCATGGCGAAGGTCGGCAGGCCGATGTCCACGGTGCGCACGCCCAGCTGGCTGGCGGTGATCGGGCCGATGGTCGAGCCGCAACCCATGTCGCTGCGCACCACGAAGCTCTGCACCGGCACTTCTTCGGCCATGCACAGGTGACGGAAGAACCCGGCGGTTTCGCTGTTGGTGGCGTAGCGCTGGTTACTGTTGACCTTGATCACCGGACCGGCGTTGAGCTTGGGGCCGTGATTGGCGTCGTGCTTGTCGGCATAGTTGGGGTGCACGCCGTGGGCGTTGTCCGCCGACACCAGCAGGGATTTCTGGATGGTGCGGACGAATTCTTCACCTTCAGGCAGCAGGCGACGTAGGGTTTGTTCCAGCATCGGGCCGTCGGCGCCACAGGCCGAGCACGAGCCAACCTCTTCGTGATCGTTGCACACCAGTACGCATGTTTCTTCGGTGTCGGCGTTCAGCAAGGCTTGCAGGCCGGCATAGCACGACAGCAGGTTGTCCAGGCGCGCGCCGGCAATGAAGTCGCCGTGCAGGCCAATGATCGCGGCGCTTTGGGTGTCGTAGAAACTCAACTCGTAATCGAGCACCACGTCGGCATTCAGGCCGTGTTCGCGGGCCAGTTGATCGGTGAGCACGGCACGGAAGTCGACACGCTCGTCACCGGCGAACTGGGCGAGGATCGGCGGCAGTTCGTTCTGCGGGTTGATGGCCCAGCCCTGGTTGGCTTCGCGATTGAGGTGGATGGCCAGGTTCGGAATCGTGGCGATCGGCGCCTTGAAATCGATCAACTGGCTTTCGACCTTGCCATCGCGGCGGAAGGTCACGCGCCCGGCCAGGGACAGGTCGCGGTCGAACCACGGCGCCAGCAGCGCGCCGCCGTAGACTTCCACGCCCAACTGCCAGAACCCGTGGCGTTGCAGCTCCGGCTGTGGCTTGACCCGCAGGCAAGGGCTGTCGGTGTGGGCGCCGACCAGGCGAGTGCCGTCGTGCAGCGGTGAGTTGCGGCCGAGCTTGAAGGCGATGATCGAGGAGTCGTTGCGCGTGACGTAGTAGCGACCGTTGGCCTCGGTGGCCCAGGTCTCGCGTTCGTCAAGACGCTGATAGCCGGCCGCCTCCAGGCGCTGGGCCAGGCTGGCGGTGGCATGGAACGGGGTAGGGGAGGCCTTGAGGAAGTCGATCAGGCCTTGGTTCAACTCTGCGCGCATAAGTCACTCCAGACAGCGATGGGCGGGAGTTTACCCCATCGACCGCCTGCGTTGCAGGCCCAATCCCCCGTCGCGGATTGTTCCACGGCCCCGCCATCGATCAGCCCGAGGCCGTGATCCGCTTGCGCAAGTGCGCCATGATCAGCGGCTTGTCCTGTGCCTTGGACGGTTCAGGCAGGTGCCGCGGCCAGTGCTCCAGTTGGCCGAACAGCTGTTGCTGGTGCTTCGGGTCCAGGCGAAGGATCTCCCGCGATGCCGAATCCCACCAATGGTGCCGGCAGAGGTTGTAGTAAGGATGCTCCGGTGCCGCACTGCCATACAGCAGGTCGCGGCCGATCCTGTGCAAGGGGCCGCTGTGATTGCGCAACTTCCATTTGATCTTCAGCCGCCGCCAGGCCGACGGGAAAGGCCGGGTGCGCGGAACGTCGTGGCAACGCTCCACCAACTGCGCGTTGAACGCCTCGCCGTGCTGGGCAAAGAAGTGCGCTTGCATGGTGTGGAAGAAGCGCTTCTCGGCGAAGTAGTGATAGACGTGCTTGTTGGTTTCGCTGATGGCCTGGTTGCGCAAGGCGAATGAAATCGCGATCTGTTCGATGGTGTGGATGTCGAAGCCACCTTCGGTCCATTCATCGATCAGCCCGACGGCCTGGGCCAGCAGCGCCCCGTCTTTGTCAGTCACACCGCATAACCCGCTGTTGTAGAGCTTGAAACTGTTGTCCGGGGTGATGCCGTGGGCGCGCAGGTGCGTGCCCAGCTTGAGGTAATCCTCGCGCTTGCAGACATAGTCCCAGTGGTATTCGAAGCTGTCCATCAGGTACTGCCCTGGCTGGATTTGCTTGAACAGTAGGTCGGGGTCGGAGAGGAACAGCGTGTCGGTGTCGACGAACAGGGTCTTCTCCGCCAGCGTCAGACCGGCCGCGATGGCACAGGCCTTGCGCCGGTGAATGTAACCGTTGTTGCCTTGCCACTCGGCCAGCAACCGCGGGCTCAGCGCGAGGGTTTCGACCGGCCAGCCGCGATAATCCTCAGGCCGGTCGGTCAGGATCCTGATGCTGGGCAGGGTCGCCGGATTGCCGTGGGCCAGGGCGGTGAGGATGCTGAACTTGGCTTCGTGGCGATAAGCGTCCTTGTCGCCGTAGATCAGGTAGAGCAATTGGTGGCGGACTTTTTTGACGGGTGTTTCCAGAAAATCAATAACTTGCATGCCAAGCCTTTATCGGATGAAGCCATTTTCAACGGATCTAGAACGGTGCCGGGCACTCGAAGCGCAAGCGCTCGCCGCTTTGCGGATGGGTGAAGCTCAGCATGCTGGCGTGCAGGCACAGGCGTGGCCAGGCGGCGAGGGCCTGCGGGTGGGCGTAGAGCCCGTCGCCCAGCAGCGGGTGACCGATGGACAGCATGTGTACGCGCAATTGGTGCGAGCGCCCGGTGATCGGCGTCAGCTCGACCCGGCACCAGTCGCCGCAACGTTCCAGTACGCGCCAGAAGGTCAGGGCGTGTTTGCCCTGTTCATGGTCCACCACATGCCGGGGTTTGGTCGGCGGGTCGTAGCGCAAGGGCAGGTCGATGCTGCCACTGTCCAGCTCCGGTTGGCCCCAGCACAACGCCGTGTAGGCTTTTTCGGTTTCGCGATCATGAAATTGCCGGGACAGTTCGCGATGAGTGTCCGGGTCACGGGCCAAGAGGATGATGCCGGAGGTTTCCCAGTCCAGTCGGTGCACGATTCGCGCTTCCGGATAGCCGTTTTCCTGCAGGCGGGTGATCAGGCAATCTTTGTTGTCGTCGGCCCGGCCGGGCACGGAAAGCAACAGGGTCGGCTTGTCGACCACCAGGACAGCGGCGTCCTGATGAATGATGCGGATGTTGGACAGGGGCATTGAAAACAGTCTCGTTACAAACGCCAACGGCGGCTCGGGTCCTTCTCAAACCCAAGGGTGGGAGGAGAAGGACCCGAGCCGCCGTGGCTCCCGCCGGGGCGATCAGCGATCCGGCAGGGTGATATTGAGTTCCAGGATCGAGCAGCTGCCCTGGCTTTCCAGCGCCACATGCACGTCATCGCTACCGATGTTGACGTATTTGCGGATCACTTCCACCAGTTCCTTCTGCAAGGCTGGCAGGTAGTCAGGGGTGCTGCGTTGGCCGCGTTCGTGCGCCACGATGATCTGTAGACGCTCTTTCGCGACCGAGGCGGTACTGGGCTTTTTGTTGGCACGAAAGAAGTCAAAAAGGTTCATTACCTACCTCCAAACAGGCGCTCGAAGAAACCTTTCTTCGTTACATCGAGGAAACGATGCTCCACGGTCTTGCCCAGCAGGCGATCAACGGCATCGCTGTACGCCTGGCCGGCGTCGCTCTGGTCGTCGAGAATCACCGGCACGCCGGAGTTGGAAGCCTTGAGTACCGCTTGGGATTCCGGAATGACACCCAGCAGGGTGACCGCGAGAATTTCCTTGACGTCTTCGACGCCCAGCATCTCGCCATCGCTGACCCGTTGCGGGTTGTAGCGGGTCAGCAGCAGGTGTTCCTTGATCGGCTCTTCGCCCTTTTCGGCGCGGCGGGATTTGCTCGCCAGCAGGCCCAGCATACGGTCGGAGTCACGGACCGACGACACTTCCGGGTTGGTCACGACAATCGCTTCGTCGGCGAAGTACATGGCCAGGTGGGCACCTTTCTCGATACCGGCCGGGGAGTCGCAGACCACGAACTCGAAGTCTTCCTTGAGTTGCATCAGGACTTTTTCCACGCCTTCCTGGGTCAGCGCGTCTTTGTCGCGGGTCTGGCTGGCGGCCAGCACGTAGAGGTTCTCAAGGCGCTTGTCCTTGATCAGAGCCTGTTGCAGGTTCGCTTCGCCGTTGACCACGTTGACGAAGTCGTAGACCACGCGACGCTCGCAACCCATGATCAGGTCCAGGTTACGCAAACCGACGTCGAAGTCGACGATGACTGTCTTGTGGCCGCGCAGAGCGAGGCCGGTACCGATAGCGGCGCTGGTGGTGGTCTTACCCACACCACCCTTGCCGGATGTAACCACGAGAATCTTGGCCAAGGTGTTTCACCCCTAAGGAAAAAGGGACTTTGTCAGCCCCTGAAAAACATCTCTGGAAAACCGTTGCAATTGGACAGGCTTGGCTGGAATCGGCTGTCGGGCGGGGTCTACCTCCGGTAAACACTGCCAGATCCTTTTTCCTACGTCGTTTAAGCCGTTTTCGCTCGTTTTAGAGATGCTTGGAAAATGCGGCAGTATCCGTTAAAGCCGAATGATGTTCAACACGTCGCCCGACAGGCTGATCTGAACGCCGGCCCCCCACAACGGGTCGCGACGCAAATCCTCGGAGACCTTGTACTGCCCGGCGATGGAAACCAGCTCAGCGCTCAATTGCTGACAGAAGATCCTGGCTTTGGTATCACCCTTGACGCCGGCCAGCGCTCGACCGCGCATCGGGCCGTATACATGGATGTTGCCATCGGCCAGAAGTTCCGCCCCCGGGCTGACCGACGACACGATGACCAGATCGCCACCCTGGGCATAAATCTGCTGCCCGCCGCGCACCGGCGAGGTGATGACCCGCGTTGGCTTGATGGTGGGCTCCGGTGGTTTTTCCGGGGCTTTCTTCGCTTCGGCCGGGCTCAGTTCCAGCACCCGTTCCCGGGCGCCGGACGGCGGTAGCACGGGAATGTCCACGGCGATGGCGGCGGCGATGTCTTCGATGCGGCTGGCGCGGATCGCCAGGGTGCGCAGACCGTGCTGGCGGCAAATGCGCATCAGGCCTGGCAGATCCACTGAGCCTTCGCCAGCCGGCAGCTTGTCCAGGGCCAGCACCAGGGGAGCATTGCTGAAGAAGTTCGGGGCCTGGGCGACTTTCGCCGCCAGTTGCCGGTCAAGGCTCTCCAGGTCGTTGCGGGCCAGTTCCAGCACCGTAATGGCGAGCATGCTGCCCTTCAGCTGGAACACGGGATCTTGGTCTAGCGGTTCGGTTTGGCTCATGGTCGGCGTACAACGGCTTGTCACTAAAAGTGCCGAGACTTATAACGAGATCGTCCGCCAGCCGCAACCCGGGTCGAACAATGTAGAATGCGCGGCCCATGTCTTAATGGAAGTTGTAATGGATCGCCCGCGTTTTCGAGCTGCATTTTTTCATCCGCGTTTCTGGCTGCTGTGGTGTGGCCTGGGGCTGTTGTGGCTGATCGTGCAATTGCCTTATCCGTTATTGCTGCGGGTCGGTCGTGCATTGGGGGCGCTGATGTACCGGGTGGCCGGCGACCGACGGCGCATCGCCCGTCGCAACCTGGAACTGTGTTTCCCGCAAAAGACCGCTGCCGAACGCAAGCGTCTGCTCAAGGAAAACTTTGCCTCCACCGGCATCGCCTTTTTCGAAATGGCCATGAGTTGGTGGTGGTCGCGCTCGCGGCTGGCGAAACTGGCCCATGTCGAAGGGTTGGAACATCTCAAGCAGGCTCAGCGCGAGGGCAAGGGCGTGATCCTGATGGCGCTGCATTTCACCACGCTGGAAATCGGCGCGGCCTTGCTCGGCCAACAGCACACCATCGATGGCATGTACCGCGAGCACAATAACCCGTTGTTCGACTACATTCAGCGCCGGGGCCGCGAGCGGCACAACCTCGATTCCCTGGCGGTGGAGCGTGACGACGTGCGGGGCATGCTCAAGCTGCTGCGGGCCGGGCGGGCGATCTGGTATGCGCCGGACCAGGACTACGGCGCCAAGCAAAGCGTGTTCGTGCCGCTGTTCGGCATCCAGGCCGCGACGGTCACCGCCACCACCAAGTTCGCCCGCCTGGGCAAGGCGCTGGTGGTGCCGTTCACCCAAGAGCGCCTGGCCGATGGCAGCGGTTATCGCCTGGTGATCCAGGCTCCGCTGGCGGATTTCCCGGGGGAGACCGAGGAAGCCGATTGCATCCGCATCAATCAATGGGTCGAGCAGTCGGTGCGCGATTGTCCCGAGCAGTACCTCTGGGCCCACCGGCGCTTCAAGAGCCGTCCACCGGGCGAGCCCAAGCTGTACGACAAACGCGGTTGAGTTGTTTGATATCACCTTGAGCACGGAGCATTGCGATGAGCCCAGTTGAACCGGTTACAGGTTTGATTCTTTCCGGCGGTGGGGCTCGGGCGGCGTATCAAGTGGGGGTATTGGCGGCGATTGCCGAATTGCTGCCCGACGGGGCGGATAACCCGTTTCCGGTGATCGTCGGCACCTCGGCCGGGGCGATCAACGCGGTCAGCCTGGCGAGCGGGGCGATGGACTTCAAGACCGCCATCGAACGGCTGACGGCGTTCTGGCAAGCGGTGCGCAGCCATCAGGTCATGCGCAGCGACTGGCGTGGCGTGCTGGCCCAGTCGACGCGCTTCATCACTCACAGTTTGTTGGGCCTGGGGGCCAAATTGCCGGTGGCGCTGATCGACAGTTCGCCATTGCGAGAACTGCTCCAGGCCCAGTTCCACGCCTCGGGTATCGAACAGTCCATCGCCGAACAGCAATTGCGGGCGGTGGCGGTGACGGCATTCGGTTATGAATCCGGCCAGGCCGTCACTTTCTACCAGGGGCGCGGCACCATCGATGCCTGGCTGCGCCACCGGCGCATCGGTGTGCCGACGCAGTTGTCGGTGGAGCATCTGCTGGCCAGCTCGGCGATTCCGCTGTTGTTCGCGCCGGTCAAGATCGGCCCGCAATACTTTGGCGACGGCGCGGTGCGGCAATCGGCGCCCATCAGCCCGGCCTTGCACCTGGGGGCCAATCGTGTGCTGGTGATCGGCGTCAGCGGCAACCCCCGTGGCGCCGGTGGCCAGGATCCTTCCGAGCGCAGCTACACCGGCCTGCAACCGACCCTGGCGCAGATCGGCGGCCACATGCTCAACAGCACCTTCATCGACAGCCTGGAAAGTGACATCGAGTTGCTTCAACGCTTGAACGGTTTCAGCCACCTGCTGCCCGATGATGTGCCGGCCCATGCCTTGGGCGCGGCGCCGGTGGAGGTATTGGTGATTTCGCCAAGCCAGCCGATCGATGAAATCGCCGCTCGCCATCGTCAGGAACTGCCCCGTGCGTTGCGGGTGTTCTTGCGTGGGCCGGGTGCGACCAAGACCAGTGGCGCGGGGGTGCTGAGCTACCTGTTGTTCGAGGCGGGGTATTGCCGCGAGCTGATCGAGTTGGGACGCCAGGATGCACTGGCGCAGCGTGAGGCGTTGAGCCGGTTCCTGGGGTTGTCCTGACTGATGCAAGCAGGTCCACCGCTATCGCGAGCAAGCTCGCTCCCACAAGGGATTTGCGGTGGGCGCTGAATCCTGGCTTTCACGAAACCAATGTGGGAGCGAGCTTGCTCGCGATGACGGCGGCACATCCAACACCTGTTTAGCCTGACCCACCGCCATCGCGAGCAAGCTCGCTCCCACCTGGGTGACGCGATTAGAAATGGTACTTGAGCAAGAAGCTGGTGTTGCTCTGGTTGGTCTTGAACCCTTCGCTGTCTTCGATCCCGTATTTGTTCTTCCAGTAGTCATACTCCACGCCCACATACAGCTGTTTGGCGCCAAGCTTCAAGGCCTTGCCCAGGTCATATTTGATCTGCGGGTTGATGTGCAGGTTGGCGTGGTAGGTGCCCTTGTCGTTGGTGTCGTTGTCCACCACCCAGTCGATGAAACCGTCGATCAGGATGTCGGAAGAACCCACCGGTATGGTGTAGGCCCAGGCCGGGGTGATCTGCCAGACATTGTCGCCGGCGCGCGGGCCTTCGGTCTGGCGGTTGTAGAAGTTCAGCTGGAAGTAGTCGAAGCCGGGAATGGCCAGGTCGAAGCCCGGGCCGATCAGGTAGGACTCGTTGTCGCCTTCACCGAATTCATAGGTCATGGCCAGCAGCACATCCTTGATCGGGCCCAGTTCCAGCTTCTGGTCGAAGATCTTGCCGAACGACAGGCGCGGGCTGAACTCGCCGTAATAGGTGTTCGGGCCGGACTGGCTGTCGTCCTGGCCGTTGTAGAAGATCCGGTCGAGGAAGAAGAAGTTGTCCCCGTATTTCCAGGCATCGGCATGTTCGAAGGTCACGGTCTGCTGGATACGCGGGTTGACCTGGAAATCCTTGCCATACAGGTAGGTCAGGCTGTTGTTCTGCCATTGGAACAGATCGTCGGCCATCGCTTGGCCTGCGACCAGCAAGGATCCTGCGAGTATCAGGCTGGTGCACGTACGTTTCATTCGGTTTGCTCCCAAAGGTAAGTGGTACCGCAATTTTTTTAAGGTCAGCGCTCTGGTGTGGCGCCTTTTTCCATGGATGAAAAAACATCCGTTCGGTCAGCTTTTTGAGCGTGGCGAATGCTGATAGCAAGCGCTGAGCCAAGTCGGGAAAAAACCGGAAATGGCGTGCCCTGCGGTTTTTTGATCAGTCGGAAAAGCTGTTTTCAGGGGCGCGTCATATCCGCCAACGCCGCAGCAAGTTGGCGGTTCGGTCAGGATCGGAAGGGATTTTGTTGTCGGCCTGCTTCAAACGGCCGCGCAGGATACGGGCTTGCCTCGAAGGGCTCAAGTGCCCTGCAACAGCGCATGGGCGGCGAATTTGGGGCGTGATGGCGGGGCTTGGTCATCGGGTGCTTTCCTCTTGTTTTTATTGTTGAGGCGCAGGCAGTCGCTGACGGGGGACCGGTGGTGTGCCGGTCGACCTGTCAGCGGTATGACGATTAACGGTGTTGGCGCGCGTGGCTCAGTTGGTGCGCGCGCCCTGGTTGATCCACGCGCCGATCAGGTCGCGTTCCTGCTGGGTCATCTGAGTGATGTTGCCCAACGGCATGATCTGGCTGGTCACGGCTTGAGCCTGGATGCGCGCGGCCTGTTGCTGGATCTGCTGCGGCGTGTCGAACATCACTCCGCCCGGCGCGGTGCTGAACAGCGGGCTGGTGGGCTTGGCCGAGTGGCAGACCGAGCAACGTTCCTGGATCACGCTGTGGACCTTCTCGAACGAGGGGCCTTGGGCGTTGGTGGCCTGAGCAGGCGCCGAGGCCGGTGCGGCGGGGGCGGTCGCCGGTTTTGCGCCACCGCCCACTGCCGTTTCCGGCAACGGTTGGTACTCGATCACGCCGGGTGCCTTGGCCACTTCCGGTGCGCTGGGCATCGGTTTGGGGCCCGTGACATAAGCCAGGCAGATCATCGCCAGGGCGCCGACCGGCAGCGTCCAGGCAAACCGGTTGCTGTCATGGCGCGTGTTGAAGTAATGCCGCACTAACACCGCCGCCACGGCGATACCGGCCAGGATCAACCAGTTGTACTGGCTGCCGTAGGTGCTCGGGAAATGGTTGCTGATCATGATGAACAGCACCGGCAGGGTGAAGTAGTTGTTGTGGCGCGAGCGCAGCAGGCCCTTGGCCGGCAACGCTGGATCGGGCGTGCGGTTCTCGGCGATCGCCGCGACCAGGGCGCGTTGTGCCGGCATGATGATGCGGAACACGTTGCCCACCATGATCGTGCCGATGACCGCCCCGACATGCAGGTAGGCGCCGCGACCGCTGAACACCTTGCTGAACCCGTAGGCCGCGGCGATCAACAGCACGAACAGGATCAGGCCGAGCAAGGCAGGGCGCTTGCCCAGGGCCGAGTCGCAGAGAAAGGAATAGACGAACCAGCCGACGAACAACGAGCCGATGCCCAGGGCGACGCCTTCGGGGCCGCTCAGGCCGCTGCCGGGGGCTAGCAGGTAGACGGTCGGGTTCCAATAGAACACCACGCACAGCAGGGCGATCCCCGACATCCAGGTGAAATAGGCTTCCCATTTGAACCAGTGCAGGTTGTCCGGCATGGACGGTGGCGCGAGTTTGTATTTTTCCAGGTGGTAGATGCCGCCACCGTGGATGGCCCACAGGTCGCCAGCCAGGCCGCTCCTGGGGTTGACGCGATTGAGGTTGTTTTCCAGCCAGACGAAGTAGAACGACGCGCCGATCCAGGCCACGCCAGTGATCATATGAACCCAGCGCACGCTCAGGTTCAGCCATTCCAGCATATGTGCTTCCACAGTCTTTACCTCTCGCCCGTCACGCTTGTCTGCGCGTGATCGGACCTTCTCTTATTGGTGGGGGGCGAGGACCAAACACTCGTCCTCTTTGAAGAAATGCTCATCGCAGTTATTGCCTGTGCCACTGCGATCAACCACCAGGAAGTCATCCCGCTTTTCGATCGTCAGCACCGGGTGGTGCCAGACGCCGCGATGGTAATTAATGCCCTGCCTGCCGTTGGTGACGAAGGCGCGGACCAAGCCTGATACAGGTACATCGCCAAGTGGCGCGACCACGATCAGAAAGGGGTTGCCGAGCAGCGGAATGAAGGCCTGGCTGCCCAGCGGATGGCGCTCCAGCATGCGTACGGTCAACGGCATGTCCAGCGCGTCGGCGCGGAAGATGCTGATGATCGCCTGATCGTCCGGCGTGGCGGTTTGCACCGTCGCCAGGCGATGGAAGCGCATGGTCGAACCGTTGTTGATCATGAAGTGATCGCTGCCGTCGGTTTCGATCACGTCACCGAACGGGGCGAAGGCTTCTTTGGTCAACGGTTCGATCTTGAGTGTGCGCATGCTGGTCTTCTTACCTTGAATTCTGTGTTGTTTGTCGTGCTGCCATCGCGAGCAAGCTCGCTCCCACAGGGGAATGCATTTCAAATGTGGGAGCGAGCTTGCTCGCGATTTGGTTCACCCTTATTTCGATACCTTGCCCAACACCCGCAGGCGACTCACGCCACCATCCGGGAATACATTGAGGCGGATGTGGGTGATGGGCCCCAGGGCCTTGATCTGCTCGGCGAAGGTGTGTTCGGCGTGCATCTCCAGCTTCTGGCTCGGCAGCAGTTCGCGCCAGAACAGCGATTGGGTTTCGATCTGGCTGTCGGTGCCGCCCTTGACGAACGCGCCCTGGATCGAGCAGCTGTCGGGGTAGTTGCCCTTGAAGTGCAGGGTGTCGACGATGACTTTCTCGACCTCGCCGGCATGGCCCAGGGCGACGATCACCCAGTCATTGCCCGGGGTACGACGACGGGCGGTTTCCCAGCCATCGCCCATGTTCACGCCACGACCCGGGTTGAGGATATTGCTCATGCGGCCGAAGTGCTCGTCGGAGCAGGCCAGGGCGCGGCCACCATTGAGGGCGGCGGCCAGGTCTATCTGTTCGTTGTCGCCCACGGCCGACCAGTCGCGGTACGGAATGCCGTAGACCCGCAAGCGGGCCACGCCGCCATCGGGGTAGATGTTGAAACGCAGGTGGCTGAAGGCCTGGTCATTGCTGATTTCGTGGTAGTGGTGGCTGTTGCCTTGCAGCTCGACGGCCGACAGCACTTCAGTCCACGGGGTGTTTTCGTCCGGCTCGCCTTCGGTCAGGAAGCAGGCTTCGAGGGAGGCCGACGGAGGGTAGTTGCCGGTGAAGAATGAGGTGTCGATGTCCACGCCCTTGATCGAGCCCGCCACACCCAGGCGGATCACCGCGCTGTCGTAGCCTTCGAAGCGCTTGCGCCGCGATTCCCAGCCGTCCATCCACTTGCCGTTATCATCGAACACGCCCTCCTTCCACACGGCCGGGGTCGGCTGGAACAGGCGGTTGGCGTCGGCGAACCAGTCGTCGGTGACCGAGATGATCTTGGTGCCCAGGCGGGCGTCGGCCAGGTTGACGAACTTCTCGAAAGGTACGGCGTAAGCTTTCATTCTTCTTGTCTGCCTTTAAATAAGTTGGCTGGGGATGCTTGCAGGTTCCAGGGTTCAGGACTGCTCGCTAAAGAGTCAGTAATCGGAACAACGCGATCTTGTTGATCTCTGCCAGGGCGCATTTGAATTCGGCGTCTGCCGAATGATGGATGCGCGTTTCGAACGCCGCCAGGATCTGGTGCCGGTTGCTGCCTTTTACCGCCATGATGAAGGGAAACTTGAACTTGGCCTTGTAGGCGTCGTTCAGCTCGGTGAAGCGTTGAAACTCTTCGGCCGTGCATTGGTGAATACCGGCGCCGGCCTGTTCGTTCGTGCTGGCTTCGGTCAGTTGGCCCTGGACGGCAGCTTTGCCGGCCAGGTCCGGGTGAGCGTTGATCAGCGCCAGTTGGCTGGCGTGATCGGCGCTCAACAGGATGTCGCTCATGCGCTGGTGCAGGGTCTCGATCTCGTCGATCGAGGGATCCAGGCCCAGGTCAAACGCCTTTTCGGCGACCCAGGGCGAGTGTTCGTAGATATCGGCAAAAGCCCGGACGAAGGCTTCACGGCTCAAGGTGGAAGGCTTGAGGGTCTGGAAGGCGGTCATTGCGAGGCTCCTGGTTTCGACGCCCCTTGATACGGGTGGGCCTGCTGCCAGTGGCGGGCGATGTCGACACGCCGGCTGAACCAGACGTGTTCATGGCCTTTGACGTATTCGAGGAAGCGCTTGAGGGATGCCAGGCGCGCAGGGCGGCCGATCAGCCGGCAATGCAGCCCGATGGAGAGCATCTTCGGCGCCTCGGCACCTTCGGCGTACAACACGTCGAAAGCGTCCTTGAGGTATTGGAAAAAATCGTCACCCTTGTTGAAACCCTGCACCTGGGTGAAACGCATGTCGTTGGTGTCGAGGGTGTAGGGGATCACCAGGTGCGGCTTGCCGTTCGGGGTGTTCGGTTCCCAGTAGGGCAGGTCGTCGTCGTAGGTGTCGCTGTCATAGAGGAAACCGCCTTCTTCCATCACCAGCCGGCGGGTGTTCGGGCCGGTGCGGCCGGTGTACCAGCCCAGCGGACGCTCGCCAGTGATTTCGGTGAGGATGCGGATCGCTTCGAGCATGTGCTCGCGCTCCTGGGCCTCATCCATGTATTGATAGTCGATCCAGCGATAGCCGTGGCTGCAGATTTCATGACCGGCGGCGACCATGGCGCGAATCACGTCCGGATGGCGCTGGGCAGCCATGGCCACGGCGAAAATGGTCAGTGGGATATCGAATGCCTTGAACAGCTTGAGGATCCGCCAGACACCGGCACGGCTGCCATACTCGTACAGCGATTCCATGCTCATGTTGCGCTCGCCCTGCAGCGGTTGCGCGGCGACCATCTCCGAGAGGAACGCTTCGGATTCCTTGTCGCCATGCAGGACGTTACGCTCGCCACCTTCTTCGTAGTTGAGCACGAAGGACAAAGCGATGCGGGCGTTGCCCGGCCACTGGGGATGGGGAGGGTTATTGCCGTAACCGATCAGGTCGCGTGGGTAGTCAGCGCTCACTGCAGTCTTCCTTCTTGTTCGAACCATGTGGGTGGCGCCCTGATGATGAAATATAGGCTGGCGTCACGACGATGGAGTGATTGTATACAACTTTATGTGCGATTTGTAAGCCTGATTTTTTGCATTTTTCACGGCGGGCCCTGGCTGTTCTCCGTCGCAAGAAACACTGCAAGAAACCTGCCCACTTGGTCAATTAATCCCTGGAAGAATCATGCAGGTGTTGGTTCGGCTCGAATCTGGGCGGGCGCGCCGTGGAGGATCGTCCAGGGGAAAATCTTGTTTTTTATTGTGTACAATTTTCTATTAAAGTGTCTTAATTCGCTCATCGCCGTGGCGTTTCGTGCTCCGAAACGGTGCGGCCTGTCTTTCAACTGATCAGGAGGCGTCGTGCCGGGCTGCCCCGCAGCGAGGCGCGCACAAGCAATGGGACGTTTGACTACTCACGTTTTGGATGCTGCACATGGCTGCCCGGGCAGCGCGATCAAGATCGAGTTGTACCGGGTGGAGGGCTCGCAATTGCAGCTGGTCGCCAGCGCGCAGACCAACAGCGATGGTCGCTGCGATGCACCGTTGCTGCAGGGGGAGGACTACCGTTCGGGCGTCTATCAATTGCAATTTCACGCTGGCGATTACTACCGCGCCCGTGGCGTCCAACTGCCCGATCCGGCGTTCCTGGATGTGGTGGTACTGCGCTTCGGTATTTCGGCCGAGCAGGAGCATTATCACGTGCCCCTGCTGATTTCGCCCTACGCCTATTCCACCTATCGAGGCAGCTGATCCCTAAGCAGCTGCCTCCCCTGGAAGCGACTGCGCATGGCGCTTCTTTGGTTTTTCGCCCGCTCACACTGCGGGCTTTTTTTGCCGCCAGCCTACAGCCTGGCGTTGTCATCCCGAATGATAAAGACAGTGTCCGCGTAACCAGGCCGGATCTGTGAACCGCCCTTTAGCCAGATGATTTTGCCGGCCTGATGGGCGTCCTTGACCGCTTGTGCGGCAGCGTCGCCGACCTGGGTCTCCAGGTTGATGCCGGTGGTGTTGGGATTCATGTGGGTGGGCAGGGAGAGTTTCGGCATGCGAGTGCGATGCAGGCTCATGAAAAATACATATTCATGCCCGGTGCGCCGAAACACCAGCGCCGGAAAGCTATTGAAACTGTTGGGCTCCATGACCGTGTAGCCATTGCGCGTCAGGATGCCGGCCATGAAGCGCTTGAGGTCCATCGGCGAGTAGGTCGACATGAAGAAATTCCACTCTCGCGGGAACCGTAGGGGGTCGAAATCCAGCCGATCCAGCCTCCCCGTCGAGGTGGAAATGGGCAGGTCTATCGAACGCGAAGCGCTCGTGATCCCTGAAGAGGTCGGGAGCACGGGCAGCATCAGCAAGGGGTCGGTCCATTGCGGATGGGGCGAGGGAACGGCGTTTTTCCAGCTATGGAAAATCTGCCTCAGTGCGGTCAGGCCCGCAGCGTCGGCGATCGAGGAGCTGTTGGCGAGTTCGAATTGCCTTCTGGCGATATTTTCCAGGGTGACTGTGGTGACCTCGGGAAATACTTCCCTGACATAAGCCGTCAGCGGTTTCTCGAAGGGAAGCCTGGCATCGATCTCCCAATGGTTGTCCGGCGGCACGCGGATTACGCTTCGGGGCTGCTCGTCCGGGGTATGCCTGAGGATGGCTTCCAGCAGGTCAAAATCATAGGCGGGATGGCCTGGTTGCTGGATGTAGGCAATGGGGTAGTCCCGTGCGTCGACACGTGTCACCCGCTTATAGTGAACGTCGCCGATGGTGATGAAGGCCGGCAGGGTGAGCTTTGGCTCGACCCCCCATTCCTTGCGAAAAACCGGGGTGGTTTCCACTGCGACCTCGCTGGAGGGTGGCGCCGTGCGCTGGCGCTTGGGCGCGGGCCCTTCCAGAGGATCATCGTCCGGCACGTTGTAGCGGGTAATGGTGAGCGTGGCGTCGCTGCCGTGGGAAACCTGCCGCCACAGCAGGCTGCCTTCGACTTGTTCCAGGCGGGGGCCGGACGCAACGAGCTCAGCGCTTGAGCGCGCCCGGTAGTTTTGGTCGGCATCGCGCCCCAATAGCACCGTCCCACCTTCGGCAAGTTCGACGTAAGTCCGGGTCCTGAATGTCTGGATCCCGGAGGTCGGGTCCGGGTCCGACAGCATGGGGATCAGCTCGGGGGAAAGGTAATAATTGTCCAGCGATAGCGAGGCGGGCACATGGGCGATGGCGGCCTGGGAGGTGAGTTCCGCTACCTGGACCACCGTGGGCTGGGCATCAGCGGCTTCGGTTTGTCGCCCAGGCAACGAGCCGGACGACGAATCGCTGCCATCGACCCTGATGGGGCTCCTGGGCAAGCTTTCGGGTGTGGTATCGCGACTGCCGTGGCGCGTATCGGGAGGCGAAGTTGGAACGTTGGGGCGGGTGTTTTTTCTGGGGCTCATTGACGTTTGCGCTCTTGAATTTGAAAAGTATGGGCAATGAATACGTCGTCGCCCGTCGTGTGGATTGACGGGCAACGCGCTGGAAGATGTTCTTGGAAAATCAACGGGCGGGTGCAGTACATATGTATTGCGTCTGCAAGAGACGTTCGCAGTCGCTCGTCAGGGCTAGGTCTGTCTGGAGACGATCTCGCCTGGGGAGAGCAGCCAACGCCAATGAGGAAGTTCCAGGCCAAAAGTCGGGCTCAGCGCGATGGCCTGCGCAAGCATCAGTGACTTGTTCAACGTCGTGCCTTCGGCCCATTTCACGCACTGTTCGCGCAACGAGCGCAGCGTCTCGTCGTCCAGGGGTGGGTTCTGGCTGAGCCCTTCGCGAGCCAGGTCCTGATAAAGGCTGAGATGGTGATCGCACAAGTTGGTTTTTCTTAGCCTCGTTGCGGCGATGACCCGGGATTCATCAGTATCGAGGGTCCACTGGCGCGCCTTGAGGTGATAACTCAGTGAGCCAGGCGAGCCATCTTTGAGCGCCATGTTGGATACCCTCAGTTGTGCCGATGCTAACCGTGACAATTCGGGGGGCAGGGCGGCTTCGGGATCGACCGGGGGCGAAAAATACCGGCCGTCCAGTGCCGTTACATAGACGCGCTCGAACAGGCTGTCGACTGCATGGACGACCCCCTGGGCCGTGATGACGCGTATCTGGTCGACGAGGTCGTCCTCTGCATAGGCGGGTAGATGAAGGATCGTCGTGCCTACCTGCAGCAGGTTATTGGCCAGTTTGATCTCGACCTCTCCGAGGCGGGTGGCGTCGAGTTCCCAAGTGGATGCCTGGGGCAGTCGGGGATTGGCGCCGGCCAGTGCGCCTGGCGTGGTCAGCCGTAGCGTCATGCCCGGGCTCAGGTGGACAAGGTACGTGGAGCCTTGGCCTGTCAGCACTTCGATCCCGGTCTGCTCAACGGCTGGCGTGAGCATCGCGCAGGTGGCCTGGCTGCCCATGGGATGGGGCTTCTTATCCAGGGGCTGGAGAAACGCGTAGTGCTTTCTGGTCGGCGTGAGTGAAAGGGGGGCTTGTGTCTTCCATTGCACCGGATCCTTGTCGATGAATCCCTTATCCAGCAACCGCGCGGGGTCGGGGGTGGGGATGGCCAGGCGGTAGGAGGCGCCGTCGCGCATGATCAGGATAAACGTGTGCTGCGAATCCAATGCGGAAAACGCACGTCGCCCGGTGGTCTTTGTCCGTGCGCTGTAGCGCTCATCGGAACGGGCCAGGTTGTTCAGGACGACACGGCGACTGCCAAAATCCAGGGTGAGACCGCACTCACCATATTTCACCGTGTCCCCGCCGTCTTCCTGGATGACATAGGCGTTGTAGTGAGCTTCGACCCGGGTCAGTTCGCTATGGGCATAGTCCAGGTGAAGCGTGGTGCAATACTCACTTTTCTGTCTCACCTTGAGCGTGGTGAATTCAATCAACCGGGAAACGTAGTAGCTCGTGTCCTTATCGTGGGCCACCCAGCGCTCGCTTCGGTCATTGAGGATGGCCGGGTTCCGGGGGATGCCGTGTTGCACCATGACCGCTTCAATGACGAGGGGGCTGTCGTGCTCCAGCGTCTCCGGCAGGTCTGGCACCCAGTGGAAGCCGTCCTTTGTCGTGAAGGTCAGGCGGTTGTTCTGTAATGCTCTTGGATAGTTCGTATCGGCATAGACATTGTTGAGGGTGACTTTGCGTGATTCCCAGTCATTGCCATCGAAGCACGACGTGATCACCAGGTTGCCCTGCTCGATCACCCAGCTTTCAATCAGGTCGGCGCGCCAGTCCAGGGAAATGACGCTGCTGCCCATGCCGTCCTCGGTGATCGATACGTGGCCGGGTTTATGGGCGATGACGTAGGCATCGTCCCCGGGCCCGCCGTCGGCGTTGCGGTTGTTGCCGCCGAGAATGAATATCCGGTCGTCTCCCGCGCCAGCCTCGATGAGATCGTTGCCCCGGGACTTGATGATGTTCGCGCCGGCGCTGCCCTTGATGACATGGGTGCCGCCCTCAAGGATTTCCACATGTTCGATGCCTTCAAGAAGCGCGTGGCGATACTGTCCGCTTTCGCTCTTGGGAGCTTCCTGAGTGATGATGGACGCCTGCCCTGCCTCCAGGTCGATGTGATAACCCAGTCGCGGCACCTGGCCATTGCCGGGATTGCCGGCCAGTATCAACGTGTCGTTACCCGAGCCACCTACCAGCCGGTTCGGCGCAGGTACTTCGTCTCCTGAGGCAATGGATGTCGAGCCTTCGAAAACGAATACATCGTCTTTCGCGCCGCCCCTCAGCCGCTTGACGCCTGATCCGTAGTGGAAAACGTTCGGCTTGTTTTCAACCCCGAAAACCGTGTCATTGCCGCCGCCGATATACCAACGGATGCCTTTGTGCTCCGCCGCCGCTTCGATGACTGCGCCAGGCGTTTCGAGCGTGACGCCTTGGCGGGCATCAATCCAGTCATCGCTGTCCTTGATTTTCGGGCGCGCGTTCGTTGCCTGATACTTTTCGCCGGTCCACCAGTTCCAGGTGTTGTAGGTCACTCGCTCGAGTTCCACGGTGAATCGACCGTTCACGATCGCCTCGGTGCTGTCTTTCAACGGCCCCTTGAGCAAGTTCAAGGCGTTGGCCCGCAGTTGCCTGGTGTGTTCGGCGGTCGCCTTGGCAAGGGTGTAGCGCTCCTGGATATCGTCGTCAGGGCTGATTGTCCAGAAGGCGAACCAACCCGTTCGCAGGCGCTCGTGGGCACTGAGGGTTATGTAGTCGTCGATCTCATCGACCTGGCGAATCGCCCCCCAGACCTGTGACCCGACCACCAGGATAAGCCCGGCGGCAAGGCCCACCGGACCGGCTGAACTGAAGCCCGCCAGTGCGGCCAAGCCGATGGTCAGGGTCATGGCGGCGCTGGTGACGCTCAAGGCGGCGCTGACGTAATGATCGGTGGCCGCTTTGCCACTCGCGTTGGCGGCGGCCTTGAAAGCGTCAACTGCAGAGACGATATCGAAAGGCAGGGTCAACACGCTGGCAATCAGCCCACTCCCCCGAGCCAGTCGAGTCGCGAAGGTGGTTTTCGCGAAATCCCCCAGGGAGCGCTGACCGGCTCGGATCATTTGCGTGGCTTGTCGGGTCACCAGCGCTTCGACGCCCAAGGAAGCCACTTCGGCGGCCACGCTGGCGCCGTTGAACAGGGTCTGGTAGTCGTCCTTGTTGCGGATGGCGTCTTGCAGGCCGCGCAGGCCGCTGTAGATTCCGAAGGCCTGGAGTCCCAGGCCGGTGGGGATGAGGATCTGGCTCTTGGTCTTGTTTACCCAGTTCAGTGAAGTCTGGGCAAACTGATGAGGGTCGAGGCCCTGTGCAGACTTCAGGAGTTTTTCCAGGATATTGTGATAACTGCCCGCTTCAGTCTGTACTGCAAGGTTGGCTCTTAATAATGGGCGCGCAGAGCGTGAGCGTTGGCTGGCTATTTCAAAAAGCAATGTCGGCAGGCGGTAGTCGTTTGCATCGGCGGTCAGTTTTATATGAGTTTCGACATCCGCTGCATTGAACTGCAGTGAGTCCAGGAAAAAACGACTGGCGATGCGAAAGAAACTGTTTTCACCGTTCAATACCTGACCGTCAGTGGTTGCACCCAGTGCATTCAGGGCGGAGCGGGTCACGGCTACGGAGCCGATCTGGAGCGGGCCGTAAAGTTTGTCGACGACTTCGAGTTGGGCTTGCCGGTGCTTGTGTTCCGGATTGAGTTGCGATTGATCGGCGACTTTGAAGTCGAGCGTCTCGATCGTATGCTCATTGGCCTGAAAGACAATATCGCTAATGACGACACCCCGGTCGTCAGCAGCGCAAGAGGGCGCTATAAGTTGGGCCATTGTGAACTTCCTTGTTCAACGATGTTTGAATTGGCCCTCTATGTAAGGTGTTTTCCCGAGTGCTGTATATCGATGGGTTGTTGCGATGTTTTGCGAATGCCGCACACAAAAGGCATTCGCAAAACCGAGGGCTCAGTGGGCGGACATTAAGGAGGCTGCACCCGCGCCGCCAAACAGGCCCGCGCTGATCCGGTTGAACCAGCTCTGGCCCTTGCCGGTACGCAGATAGCGCGCCGCGCCGTGGGCGCCGAGGCCGTAGGCCAGCTTGCAGAGCAGGTCGAGTACGGTCCAGGTGGCGATCATGATCAGCAGCTGCGGCAGGAAGGGTTGCTCGGCGCTCAAGAACTGCGGCAGGAACGCGGCAAAGAACAGGATGTCCTTCGGATTGCTGGCGCCCAGCACGAACGCCCGGCCGAACAACGCGCGGAAACGTGGCACTGCGGCGGCCTGGGGCACTTCGGCGCCTTGGGCAGGTTGCCGCGATTGTTGCCAGCTCTGCCAGGCCAGGTAGAACAGGTACAGGGCGCCGACGATTTTCAGGGCGCTGAACAATTGCTCCGACGCCAGCAGCAACGCACCGAGCCCCAGCGCCGAAGCGCTCAGCAGGCAGATCGACGCGATCACCCCGCCGAGGAATGCCGGGTACGAGCGGCGCAGGCCGTAGTTCAGGCTGTTGCCGATCATCAACAGCGACAGCGGGCCAGGGATGAGGATCACCACCAAGGCGGCGCCACTGAACAACAGCCAGGTTTCCAGATTCATTGCTTTGCTCCTGATGGACAAAAGCCTCACCCAAGGGTGAGGCGGGGTGGATACGGTATCGCTTACAAGAAGATGAACTTGGCGATGAAGATCGCGCAGAGCACCCACAGGCTGATGGAGATTTCCTTGTGTTTACCGGTGCCGGCCTTGAGCACCACATAGGTGATGAACCCCAGGGCGATACCGTCGGCGACCGAGAACGTCAGGGGCATCATGATGGCCGTGACGATGGCCGGAATGCTGTCGGTCGGTTCGTCCCATTCGATGTGGGCCATGCCGCCCATCATCAGCATGGCCACGTAGATCAATGCGCCGGCGGTGGCATAGGCCGGGATCATCCCGGCCAGCGGCGCGAAGAACATGGCGGCAATAAATAGCACACCGACGGTCACGGCGGTAAGCCCCGTGCGGCCGCCGGCAGCCACACCGGCGGCGCTTTCCACGTAGCTGGTCACCGGCGGCACACCGACCATGGCGCCGAATACGCTGGAGGCGCTGTCGGCTTTCAAGGCGCGGGACAGGTTCTCGATCTTGCCATCGGCTTTCACCAGGCCGGCGCGCTGGGCAACGCCCATCAAGGTGCCGGCGGTGTCGAACATGTGTACGAACAGGAAGGCCAGCACCACGCTGATCATGCTGACGTTGAACACACCGGCCACGTCCATCGCCATCCAGGTCGGGGCCAGGCTGGGTGGGGTCGACATGACGCCGTTGTACTGCACCAACCCCAGCCCCCAACCGGCCAGGGTCACGGCGATGATGCTGATCAGAATCGCCCCGAACACGCGGTGGTAACTGAGCACGGCGATCATCAGGAAGCACACCGCGGCCAACAGCGGACCAGGCTCACGCAACGAGCCGAGCTTGATCAGGGTGGCGGGGCTGTCGACGATGATCCCGGCGGTTTTCAGGCCGATCAGCCCGAGGAACAACCCGACCCCCGCGCCCATGGCGAACCGCAGGCTCACGGGAATGCTGTTGAGCAGCCACTCGCGTACCCGTGACAGGGTCAGGATCATGAACAGCACACCGGAAACGAACACCGCGCCCAACGCGGTTTCCCAGTTGTAGCCCATGGTCCCGACCACGGTGTAGGTGAAGAACGCGTTCAGGCCCATGCCCGGTGCCAGGCCCACCGGCCAGTTGGCGTACAGGCCCATCAACAGGCAGCCCAGGGCGGCAGCGATGCAGGTGGCGACGAACGCGGCACCGTGATCGATGCCGGCGTCGGCCATGATATTGGGGTTGACGAAGATGATGTAGGCCATGGTGATGAAGGTCGTCAGGCCGGCAATCAGCTCGGTCTTCACCGTGGTGCCATGCAAGCTGAGTTTGAAGAGGCGTTCCAGCCAGCCACTGCGCAGTGGCGGCGAGAGGTCCAGCGTCCGGGCTTCGGGTTTGCGGCTTTCCACAGCGAGTACTCCTCAAGAGTCTTATTGTTATTTCCAGCACCGCAAACGCCCTGGGGTGGCTGCGATACGCTGAGGCAGGTAAGGCTGGCGAAGTATGTTGACCTTTTGGTCAGGAACTCGCACGAAGCGAATTATGCTTTTGTATACAAATAATGCAAATAATGTTTTCTGTGTTGTCGACGAAATGTCGGGTGATAGAGGTATATCGCCCTTGCGGGCGCTATCGCGAGCGAGCTCGCTCCCACAATGTGCTGTGGTGAATGCAAGATTTGTGTCTGGCGACGTCTCCTGTGGGAGCGGGCTTGCTCGCGATAGCGTCGGATCAGACGCCCTCAGTCGCCAGACTTGCCCAGTGCCAGGTTCACCGCCAACCATCCATTCACCGCCGCCTCCCCAGCCTCGGCAAACACCCGCTCCAGCAATTTCACCTGCTCACGCCGCAACGCCTGCTCGAACCGCTCGCCCTCGGCCGTCAGCTCCAACAGCCGCTTACGCTTGTCGGTCTCGGACGCGACGCTGTTCACCAGGTGCATTTCCATCAACTGCCGCAACGGCATGTTCAGCGCCTGCTTGCTCACCCCGAGCAGGGCCAGCAATTCCTTCACGCTCAAGGACGGGTAGCGGGCGATGAAAAAAACGATGCGCTGGTGGACCCGACTCAACCCGCGACGCTCGAGCATTTCATCGGCCTTGGCAGTGAATGCCTGGTAACCGAAGAAAAACGCTTCCATGGCCATTTGTTGGGAAGTCGGGTTTTTAAGGTCAATCATATTGACGTATCCAGAGAGGTCGGAGTAATTTCAGTCAACCAGTTTGACTCATTTTTCCAGCGACCCGCTACAGGTGACCCCATGGCTTTTTCCGAACGTGTCTCGCGCCTCAAAAGTTCTTTGATTCGAGAAATCCTCGCGGCGGCGCAGCGCCCTGAAGTGATGTCGTTCGCCGGTGGCCTGCCGGCCGAAGCCATGCTGCCGAAGGTGGAATGGACGGCCATGCCGTTGTCCATGGGCCAGTACGGCATGAGCGAAGGCGAACCGGCCCTGCGCGAAGCCCTGGCGGCCCAGGCGCGGGGGCTGGGTGTGGCCTGTGAGGCGAGTCAGGTGTTGGTGGTCAGCGGCTCCCAGCAAACCCTCGACCTGGCGGCCAAGCTGCACATCGACGTGGGCACTGAGGTGATGCTCGAAGCGCCGACCTACCTGGCGGCGTTGCAGATTTTCCAACTGTTCGGCGCCGACTGCATCACCGTGCCCCTGGAGGCCGACGGCCCAGACCTGCACCTGTTGCGGGCCCGGCTGGAGCGGCATCGGCCAGCATTCATCTACCTGATTCCGACGTTCCAGAACCCCTCGGCGGTGCGCTACAGCGAAGCCAAGCGCGATACCGTGGCGGCGCTGCTGGACGAGTTTGGCGTCACCCTGATCGAGGACGAACCCTATCGCGAGCTGACATTCGATGGCGGCAGTGCCACGCCGATCGTCAGTCGCTTGAAGAAGGCCAGTTGGATCTACACTGGTACCGTGTCGAAAACCCTGCTGCCGGGGCTACGGGTGGGCTACCTGATCGCCAGTCCGGATTTGTTCCCGCACCTGCTACGGCTCAAGCAGTCGGCGGACCTGCACACCAACCGCATCGGTCAGTGGCAGGCGCTGCAATGGATCGGTACCGAACAGTACCGCAGCCATTTGAGTGAATTGAGGGATTTCTACCGGGACCGTCGCGATCGGTTCCAGGCGGCGTTGCAAAAGCATTTCTCTGATATCGCGGACTGGAACGTGCCCCAGGGCGGGTTGTTTTTCTGGCTGACCCTCAGGCAACCGCTGGACACCCGCACGTTGCTCGCCGCGGCGTTGGCGGCCGACGTCGCGTTCATGCCGGGGGAGCCATTCTTCCCGGAGCCGGACCAGCATCCGGGGCACTTGCGCTTGAACTTCAGCCACATCGACCCGGCGCGGCTGGACGAAGGGCTCAAGCGGTTGGCGGGGGTGGTGCGGGAGGCGTTGGCGGCGAAAGCGGCTTGATGTCAGGGGGCTTTGCGGTGGCTGTCCGGGCTCCATCGCGAGCAAGCTCGGCTCCCACAGTGGATGTATGGATGATTGCAGATTTCAATCAACACCGGCCCCCTGTGGGAGCGAGCTTGCTCGCGATGAGGCCAGTAGCCCCAGTAGAAAATGGTCAGGCTGCAGAGAACCGCTTATCCAGATACTCAATGATCACCTTGGAGTCATACATCCAGGTGGTCTCGCCATTCTCTTCGATACGCAGGCACGGCACTTTGATCTTGCCGCCTTGTTCCAGCAGCGTCTGGCGATCCTGCGCGTTGTTCTTCGCATCGCGCAGCGCCACCGGTACGTTGAGACGGCGCAAGGTGCGGCGGGTCTTCACGCAGAACGGGCAGGCGTGGAATTGATACAGCGTCAGGCTGCGGGCGGCCTGGTCGACCTGCGCCTGGGCCTCGGCCGGGCGCTGTTTCTTGCTGGGGCGAGTGATGAAATCGATGAAGATGATGAGCTGGCCCAGGCCAACTCGAAGCGCTTTGACGATCACGGTATTCAGCCTCGCGGCGGGGAAGAAGAGGGCGCGCAGCTTACCTGATTTTTCACCGGCGAAAAAAAACCGGCGATGCAGGCCGGTTTTCTTCTGGCGACGGGTTACTTGATGAGGCTGAGGAATTCGCTGCGAGTGGCGGCGTTTTCCCGGAACTCGCCGAGCATCACCGAAGTGATCATCGAGGAATTCTGCTTTTCCACACCGCGCATCATCATGCACATGTGCTTGGCCTCGATCACCACCGCCACACCCAGGGCGCCGGTCACTTGCTGGACCGCGTCGGCGATCTGGCGGCTGAGGTTTTCCTGGATCTGCAGGCGCCGCGCATACATGTCGACGATGCGCGCGACTTTCGACAACCCCAGCACCTTGCCGCTCGGGATGTAGGCCACGTGGGCCTTGCCGATGAAAGGCAGCAGGTGGTGTTCGCACAACGAGTACAACTCGATGTCCTTGACCAGCACCATCTCGCTGTTATCGGAGCTGAACAAGGCACCGTTGGTGACTTCTTCCAGCGTTTGTTCATAACCGCGGCAGAGGTACTGCATGGCCTTGGCAGCGCGCTTGGGCGTATCGAGCAGGCCCTCGCGGGAAACGTCCTCGCCCAGTTGGCCGAGAATCGCGGTGTAATTCTGTTCCAGAGACATGAAGCTACCTGTGGGATTTTTCGCAAAGGGCAAGGGTACGGTGGCGGACACGGCGCTGCAAGCTCGGCAAGTGAAGGCTATTCGTCGCGGCCTTCCATCATGGTGCGCTTGAGCATCACGTAGACCGCCCCGGCGCCACCGTGTTTCGCCTGGCAGGAGGTGAAGCCCAGCACTTGCGGGTGCTGGCGCAACCAGGTGTTGACGTGGCTCTTGATCATCGGTCGCTTGCCATCCAGGCGTACGGCTTTGCCATGGGTGACGCGCACGCAGCGGATTTCGAATCGGGTGGCTTCGGCCAGGAACGCCCAAAGGGTTTCCCGGGCCTTTTCGACGCTCATGCCGTGCAGGTCGAGGCTGCCTTCGAAGGGGATCTGGCCGACCTTCAGCTTGCGCATCTGGCTTTCCTGGACACCGTCGCGCGCCCACATCAACTCGTCTTCCGGCCCGACGTCAATCACGAACTGATCGGACAAGCCGTCCACGGTCGTGGCGTCGGTGCGCACGGTGGCGGCTTGGCGCAGCTTGGCGATTTGCGCGCGATCGGCCTTGGGCTTGCCGGTCTCGGCACGGTCGTGCTTGATCGGTTTTACGCCCTGGATGGCACTTTTGAACAGGGAAAAGTCGTCGTCTTGCATGTCAGCCTCCGCGAAGCCGGCCAGTTTACCCAACTCTGGCGGGATCAGGCGCGACAAAACGTCGGGTGGCGAATCAGTCGTGCTTTTTCATCAGGTGCGGAGCCATGGCCAGCTCCAGGGATTGACGGGCGCGACGGCGGCAGCGGCGCCAGAGCCAGACGCCCAACAGCAATACGACAAGACCGGCTGCCAGGATGATCGCCGAACCCAGCGGGGTGGCATTCAACTCGCCCAGTGCGGGTGGACGGCCCAGCAGGCTGGCCGCACCGGCCATGGCCAGCAGTACACCGAGTGTTGCCAGGAGCGCAGCGATCGCCGCGCCAAAACGAAAACGCCAGTTGCTCGGGCCCTTGGGCCGCAAGCGACGGGCGTCAAAACCATCGGATAACTTCATTCCGACCTTCCTCAATGGGTATCGGCCCTTCGACCGGAAGATATTCGGGTTGTTCCTGAAGGTAGGGCAATTGCGGCAAATGAGAGGCTTTTGCGGATGAGCGGCAGAACGGGCCGCTCATCAAGGCGCATCAGGTGAAGTCGCGGGTCAAGGCCAGGGTGGCGAAGTTGTCGGCCATGATCGCCATTTCGGTCTGCTGCACGTGTTCGGCGCTGAGGACACCGCCCTTGTAAGGCAGGTCGCGCGTGGCGCAGGCGTCTTCCACCAGGGTGCAGCGAAAGCCCAGGTTCTTGGCGGCGCGCACGGTGGTGCTGACACTGGAATGGCTCATGAATCCACACACGATCAGGTCCAGGGGGCCGAAATCTTCCAGGCGCTTTTTCAGCTCGGTGCCGTGGAAGGCGCTGGGTAGCAACTTTTCGACCACGGTTTCGTCGCCCTGGGGTTCGAGGCCGGGAATGAATTCCCCGCGTTCGCCTTGTGGATCGAACAGCCCGCCATGGGTGCCCAGGTGGCGCACATGCACGATCGGGCGACCGGCTGCACGGGCCGCGCCGAGCAGTTGCTTGATGTTCGCGACGGCTGCATCCATGCCGCTCAGGGCCAGGGGCCCTGCGAGGTATTCCTTCTGGGCATCGATGATGATCAAGGTCGCTTGACTCAGATTGGCCGCTGCATAACCACGGCCGCTGAGTTGAAACATCGTTTTTGGAACGGACATTCTGGGGCTCCTTCGAGTGGGGCTTTTGCGACATTGTCCTCTGGCTGAGCGGTTCTGTGAATCGCTTCCATCGCAAGGGCCGCCGTTGCTGGCCTACAGCCTTGTCAAGATGCTCGTCCTGTTCAATAGATGGTGCGAAAAACGGATAAATCCTACGATTGGTCCGGCGCTTTTCGTTCGTCAACAAGGCGCGTTTGGGTGGGGCCGCGTTTGGCTGGTAGACTCGCCCGTCGATTTTTCTGGAGTTTGCCGCCGTGATCACTTCCCGTCTCCGTACCCTGCGCGACCATATCCGTTGGGCCGTCAGCCGTTTCCATGGGGAGGATCTGTTTTTCGGCCATGGCACCGACAATGCGTGGGACGAAGCCCGGCAACTGGTGTTGGGCGCGTTGCACCTGCCCTGGGAAATTGCCGATAGCTACCTGGACTGCCGTCTTGAAGACGAGGAGTTGGTCCATGTGCAGCGTCTGCTGCGTCGGCGTATTGCCGAGCGCATCCCGGCGGCTTACCTGTTGGGTGAGGCCTGGTTCTGCGGCATGTCGTTCATCGTCGATGAACGGGTGCTGATTCCGCGCTCGCCCATCGGTGAACTGATCGAAAAGCGTTTTGAGCCTTGGCTGGGCCAGGCGCCGGCACGGATTCTCGATCTGTGCACCGGTTCCGGCTGCATCGGCATTGCCTGCGCCGATGAATTCCCGGAGGCCGAGGTGGTGCTGGCCGACCTGTCGTTCGAAGCACTGGAAGTGGCCAACCAGAACATCGAGCGCCATGGCGTCGATGAGCGTGTGTTCACCGTCCAGGGCGATGGTTTCGACGGTTTGCCGGGGCAGCGTTTCGACCTGATCGTGTCGAACCCGCCTTATGTCGATGCGCAAGACTTCGCCGACATGCCGCCGGAATACCAGCACGAACCTGAGCTGGGCCTGGCCTGTGGCGATGATGGCTTGAACCTGGTTCGCCGGATGCTGGCCGAGGCGGCCGATCATCTGACCGAGAAGGGATTGTTGATTGTCGAGGTCGGTAACAGCCAGGTGCACGTCGAGGCGCTGTATCCGGAAGTCGATTTCGCCTGGCTCGACTTCGAGCGCGGCGGCCATGGCGTGTTCATGCTCAGCGCCGAGCAGTGCCGCCAGCACCAGGGGTTGTTCGCTTCGCGGGTTTGATCCCTCTTACCCATCTGGATACACCCACTGTGGGAGCGAGCTTGCTCGCGATGGCGTCGGATCAGCCACATTGCAGTTGACTGATCCATCGCTATCGCGAGCAAGCTCGCTCCCACAGAGTTACTCACGCGCTATTGAGTTCAATGGCGCGTCGCAATCCAGATCAGCAATCCCGCCTGGAACATGGCAAAGGCCACCAGGCAGGTGATGGTGAAGCGCAGGCCGGCGTCTTCGCGCTTGAACTTGGTGACCTTATCTTCCTGCTGCTTGAGTTTGACTTCCTGTTCCGCCAGGTTCTGCTCGGCTTGTTGCAGCATCTGCGCGGCTTCAAGGATGGTCACGAACTGCAGCTTCTCGGTGTTCCAGTCCCCGACCAAATCGCCCACCTGGGCCGGCTTGATGCTGCCCTTGAGGTGCTGGGCGTCGGCGTAGGCCACCTCGAAACCCTGGGCCTTGAGAAAGCGGTCGCGGCGCAGGCGAGTGTCTTCGTTCAGGGCATCCTTGTTATCCAGGTCGGCGCCCTCGACCTGATAGGCCGACCAGCGTTTCTTGGCCCAGGTAATGCCTTGGGCCGCGAGGAAACGGCCGATGCCCCGATTCAACGGTTCGATTTGCAGGTTTTCCGGCGAAAAGAACAGGCGTTTTTCGACGTGGTCGGCCCAGACATCCAGGTGATTCTGTTCCTTGCGCACTCGCTGGTTCGGCAGCTGGATGCTCATGCGCAGCAGGCTGCGTTCCTTGCTGTGGCGCTCGACATGGCTGAACTCGACGAACCGCAGCGGCCGCACACCGGTGGCGCGGTCGGTCTTGAGCGGCGCCAGGCGGAGCATTTTGTGATGCTCGGTATGCACGTCGGCCCACGGCAGCTCCACCGCAGACGAGGCGGGGGCTTCGGCAGCGGTGTCGGGGGAAGCTTGAGTTTCAGTCATAACGGCAAAATCCTGTCCAGGCCGGCGGGTCGGTAGCCAATGCGCTATCCGACACCGGGTTATCGGCTGTTTTTGCCAGTACTGAAGCTAAATCGACTAAAACCGCCTAACGCGCGGCTAACGAGTCAATAAAACGCAGAATCCGCGTACCCAGTTCGGCCGCCAAGGGCAGGTTGGGGTCCTTGTAGGAGGCCAGTTGCCGTTTCACGTCGTTGGGCACGATGCGCATCACGTGGTTCATGCCCTCGATCAACGCCAGTTCGGCGTCGGGCTTGGCGGCTTTCAATTGCCGGGCATCATCGGCGCCGACCTGGATATCGTTGCTGCCCTGAACGATCAGGGCTGGCATCTTCAGCGCGGCGAAGGCCCGGGCCGGGTCCTGGCGGAACAGCGAGATCAGGTAGGGCTGTACGCTGGGGCGGAAAATGACTTGCAGTTGCGCCGGCACGTTGCTGTCGAGCCGACCGGCCTTGAGGCTGTCGAGCAGCTCATTGCTGCGCAGCATCAACGGCGGCGGCAGGCGGTTGCTCAGTTGTTGGCGCAATACCTGGTCGATCGGCCGGGCACTGCCGGACAGCGAAATCACCGCTGCCGCGTTGGCCTGGGGCGCGGCGAGGCTGGCGATCAACGCGCCTTCACTGTGGCCCAGCAGAATCAACGGGCCCAAGCGTGGATCGGCGGCGAGCTTGTGGCTCCAGGCCACGGCATCGGCCACATAGGCCTCGACGCTCAGGTTGCGCTCGTCCGGTGTCGCCGCGAGGCTGGCGGCCACGCCACGTTTGTCATAGCGCACGCTGGCGATGTTGTGCCTGGCCAGCACCCAGGCCAGGCGCTTGAGGCTGTCGTTGCGCCCGCCCTCGGGGTTGTTGCCGTCGCGATCCGTAGGACCGGACCCGGAAATGATCAGGACAACCGGCACCGGCGTGTCGGACTTGGGCAGCAACAACGAGCCGAAAAGCTCACCGCTGCCGGTGTCGAGGCTGATGGGGCGTTGCAGCACCGTGGCCTGTGCCAGGCAGGAAAACAGGCCGGTAAACAAGGTAAGGCTTAGGGCAAGCAGCTTTAACATCATCACGCCATTAGTTGCGAAGGTGCCGGTTGGACTGGTGGCCGCCGATAAGGTTCGAGGATGAACTACGCGGGGAGCCTGCGTATACTGGCGCCCACTACGAATCCAAGGTTGAGTCTCTCAGCGTTTTTCACGGAGCACCCTGCATGTCCGGCAATACCTACGGCAAGCTGTTCACTGTCACCACCGCGGGCGAAAGCCATGGCCCGGCGTTGGTCGCCATTGTCGACGGCTGCCCGCCGGGGCTGGAGATTTCCCTGGACGACCTGCAGCGTGACCTGGACCGTCGCAAGCCCGGTACCAGCCGCCACACCACCCAACGCCAGGAAGCCGATGAAGTCGAAATCCTCTCCGGGGTGTTCGAAGGGCGCACCACCGGCTGCGCCATCGGCCTGCTGATCCGCAACACCGACCAGAAGTCCAAGGACTACTCGGCCATCAAGGACCTGTTCCGCCCGGCCCACGCCGACTACACCTACCACCACAAATACGGCGAGCGCGACTACCGTGGCGGCGGCCGCAGCTCGGCCCGGGAAACCGCCATGCGCGTGGCGGCCGGGGCGATCGCCAAGAAGTACCTGGCCAGCCAGGGCATTGTCATTCGTGGCTACATGAGCCAGTTGGGGCCCATCGAAATCCCGTTCAAGACCTGGGATTCGGTAGAGCAGAACGCTTTCTTCTGCCCCGACCCGGACAAGGTGCCGGAACTCGAGGCCTACATGGACCAACTGCGCCGTGACCAGGATTCGGTCGGTGCGAAGATCACCGTGGTGGCCGAGGGCGTGATGCCGGGCCTGGGCGAGCCGATCTTCGACCGCCTCGACGCCGAGCTGGCCCACGCGCTGATGAGCATCAACGCGGTGAAAGGCGTGGAGATCGGCGCCGGTTTCGCCTGTGTCGCCCAGCGTGGCACCGAGCACCGTGACGAACTGACTCCGGACGGTTTCCTCAGCAACAATGCCGGCGGTATTCTCGGCGGCATTTCCTCGGGGCAGCCGATCGTGGCGCACCTGGCCTTGAAACCGACGTCCAGCATCACCACGCCGGGACGCTCCATCGACATCCATGGCAACCCTGTAGATGTGATCACCAAGGGCCGTCACGACCCGTGCGTCGGCATTCGTGCCACGCCCATCGCTGAAGCCATGATGGCCATCGTGCTGATGGATCACTTGCTGCGTCATCGCGGCCAGAACGCCGACGTCCGCGTCAGCACCCCGGTGCTGGGGCAACTTTGATGGCCGGCCTGCCAGCCGCCGTGGCCTGACGACCATGGCGGCACTGCCGTACTGGCGGCTCTCCAGCTTCTATCTGTTCTATTTCGCCCTGCTCGGTTCGACGGCGCCGTTCCTGGCGCTGTATTTCGATCACCTGGGCTTCAACGCGGCGCGCATCGGCGAGCTGGTGGCGATCCCGATGTTGATGCGCTGCGTGGCGCCGAACATCTGGGGCTGGCTGGGGGATTACACCGGCCGACGCCTGGCGATCGTGCGGTTTGGCGCGATCTGCACGCTGCTGACCTTCTCGCTGATCTTCATCGATAAAAGCTACGCCTGGCTGGCGATGGTCATGGCCTTGCATGCGTTTTTCTGGCACGCGGTGTTGCCGCAGTTCGAAGTCATCACCCTGGCCCACTTGAGCGGGCAGGCCTCGCGCTACAGTCAGGTCCGCCTGTGGGGCTCCATCGGTTTCATCATTACCGTGGTGGTGCTCGGTCGCTTGTTCGAATGGCTGAGCCTGGACATCTACCCGTTGACGCTGGTGGTGATCATGGCCGGCATCGTCCTTGCAAGCTTCTGGGTGCCCAACGCCCAGCCATTGCAGGGGCCGCGAGTCGCGGGGGAGGGCTTCCTGCGGCAACTGCGCAACCCTGGCGTGCTGGCGTTCTACATTTGTGTAGGCCTGATGCAGGTGAGCCACGGGCCGTATTACACCTTCCTGACGCTGCACCTCGAACGCCTGGGTTACAGCCGCGGTTTGATCGGGCTGCTCTGGGCGGTCGGTGTGGTGGCGGAAGTCTTGGTCTTCCTGCTGATGAGCCGGATCCTGGCGCGGTTTTCCGTGCGTCGGGTACTGTTGGCCAGTTTCCTGTTGGCGGCGTTGCGCTGGCTGTTGCTGGGCTCGCTGGCCGAGTTTCTCTGGGTGTTGCTGTTCGCTCAGGTACTGCATGCGGCGACCTTCGGCAGCTTTCACGCCGCGGCCATCCATTTCGTGCAACGCAGTTTCGGTCCTCGCCAGCAAGGCCAGGGGCAGGCGCTGTATGCCGCGCTGGCCGGTACGGGCGGGGCCTTGGGCGCGTTGTACTCCGGCTACAGCTGGAACGCCCTGGGCGCCAGTTGGACGTTCAGCCTCGCCAGCCTCGCCGCCTTCGCGGCAGCCGTTATCATTGCGACACGCATGCAAGAGGACCGGCCATGAGCCTTCGAACCATTAATTTGCTGGAGCCATTGTCATGAGCAGCCTGTCCGTTTATCACGTATCGAGCCCTGACATGCCGAACAAGGTGTTGACTCATTTCGAGGACATTGCCGCAACCCTGGCCGAACAAGGTGTTCGCTTCGATCGCTGGGAAGCGGCGGCGAAAATTCAGCCGGGGGCCAGTGAGGAGGACATCCTTGCGGCTTACCAGGCTCAGATCGATGCGTTGATGACTGAGCGGGGTTACGTTGCGGTCGATGTGGTCAGCGCTGGCAGCGCTCACACCGAACAGGTGGAGCCGCAGGCTGAGTGGCTTGATGAATATCGCCATGGCCAGGAAGAGGTACGATTTTTCGTCAGCGGTCGTGGGTTGTTTAACCTGCACCTTGGCGATTATGTCTATGCGGTGCTGTGTGAAAGAAACGACTTGATAACGGTGCCGGCCGGTACGCCCCATTGGTTTGATAGGGGGGAGCGGCCGTATTTTGTTTCGATCCGTTTGTCTGGTGTTCCGCAGGGGGTGGTCGCTGAGTTCACAGGCGATGATATTGCTCGCCGGTTTCCTCGCCTGGAAGACTGACCTGCGTTCAATCGCCCGGAACACGGCAGACTTTTCCAAGGCGTAAAAAAACGGCGCTTCCCATCTGAAAGAAGCGCCGTTTTCCCAGTGAACAGCAAAGCGAGTTTTCCAGCAGACTCAAGCGCTGTGGTAAGTCGGCAGCGCAAACCGATGCTGGCTCTGCAACAGCGTGATCTGGGGCAACTCGCTGGCCTGTTCGGCCAAGTCGCGACGGATCGCGCTGATCGCCCAGGACAACTGATCCCCCGCGTGCAATTGCGCATAGGAAATCGTGCGTTTGAACAGCTTGCCGTCGCTATTGCGCAAGGTCAGCAGAATGCCGCCGTCCGGGCGGGGCTGAGTGGTCACTTCGTAGTTGGAAAACAGGGATGCAAACTTTTCTTGAATCATGTTCATAGTTGACTGCTCCATGGTGTGGCAAACCGTGGAGGGGTGATTGCACTGTCTATGCCAGCATTTGGCATTATAAAAATTACTTTAAAAACAACATGTTACGTTTTATCTATATTTTTGCTTTCGTGCATCTTGCATGAACGGCCATCGTGCATCCTGCATTTTGCGTGGTCGGGCAACGATATTTGGAACCAAATCATTTTCCGGCGCTCACGCTTCGCCTGCCTCGGGCAGCAGATACAAAACATTGCAAAAACCGCATGTACAGCGCCGCGACCGCCGGCGTACTTTCGAGCCAAAATCACCGCCAGCCCGATAACAAGAACCGAGACCCACGAGGTCGAACGGGGAAGATCACCATGAGTCGTACACCCAGCGACGCCATTACCTGGGGCATGATGCTGCGCAAGTTGCCAGCCATCGCCAGAGCGGTTCCGCGGATCGTCAAAGGCAGGAAGCTGGCCAATGTCCAGGACCCGACCCAACCGTGTGGCCTGGGCTGGTGTTTCGAACAGGCCACCCGACGCAATCCCGAGGGCCCGGCACTGCTGTGTGGCGATACGGTGTTGAGTTATGCACAGGTCAACGCGCAGGCCAATCGCATCGCCCATTACCTGTTGGCCCAAGGTATCGGCAAGGGCGACTGTGTGGCGATATTCGTCGAGAACCGGCCGCAGTTGTTGATCAGCGTGCTGGCGATGGCCAAGGTTGGCGCGGTCAGTGCCATGCTCAACACCTCGCAAACCGGCGATGCGCTGGTGCACAGCCTGGCCCTGGTCAACCCGATCGCGGTGGTGGTCGGGGATGAACGGGTCGCGGCTTTCAACGATGTGCGAGCGCGCACCGCACTGCCGGGCAACAGGACCTGGTGGCTGGCGGATCAGGACGGCGTCGATGTGCCGTCCGGTTTCGTCGACCTGGTGGCCGGTTGCGAGGGTTACCCGGACGATAACCCAGCGTGCAGCCAGGAGGTTTTCTGCAACGATCCGTGTTTTTACCTCTACACCTCGGGCACCACCGGACTGCCCAAGGCCGGGGTGTTTCGCCATGGTCGCTGGATGCGCACCTCCACCAGCTTCGGCCTGATCGCCCTGGACATGCAGCCCGACGATGTCGTCTATTGCACCTTGCCGCTGTACCACGCCACCGGCCTGTGCGTGTGTTGGGGCGCGGCGATCTGTGGCGCGTCGGGGTTTGCGATTCGACGCAAGTTCAGCGCCAGCCAGTTCTGGAGCGACGTACGCCGTTACCGGGCGACCACACTGGGTTATGTCGGTGAGTTGTGCCGCTACCTGATCGATCAACCGGTCGTTGCCGATGACCGCCACCACGGTGCGAAGAAAATGATCGGCAACGGCCTGCGGCCCGGGGCCTGGTCGGCCTTCAAGACGCGTTTCGGTATCGATCATATCTGCGAGCTGTATGCGGCCAGCGACGGCAATATCGGGTTCACCAACGTCCTGAATTTCGACAACACCGTCGGGTTCTCCCTGATGGGCTGGGAATTGGTGCGGTACGACCATGCCAGTGGCCTGCCGTTGCGCAACCTGCAAGGCCGCATGCAAAAAGTGCCCAAGGGCCAACCGGGCCTGTTGCTGGCGCGGATCGACGAGAAGGCGCCACTGGATGGCTACACCGAGCAAGCCTTGACCGAAAAAACCATCTGCCGGGACGTCTTCGTGCCGGGGGATCGTTACTTCAACACCGGAGACCTGCTGCGCAACATCGGCTTCGGGCATGGGCAGTTCGTCGATCGCCTCGGCGACACCTATCGCTGGAAAGGCGAAAACGTCTCCACCACGGAAGTCGAAAACGTCTTGCTGCAACACCCGCAGGTGGCCGAGGCGGTGGCTTATGGCGTGGAGATCAATGGCACCAATGGCCGTGCCGGCATGGCGGCGATCACCCCGTCCGAATCCCTGGCGACCCTGGACTTCAGCGAGCTGTTGCAATTCTTGCAATGCAAGTTGCCCGACTACGCCGTGCCGCTGTTCCTGCGCATCAAGGTGAAGATGGACACCACCGGCACCTTCAAGTACCAGAAGACGCGCCTCAAGGCTGAAGGGTTCGACCCGTGTGTCGCCGGGGATGAGCCGGTCTATGCCTGGCTGCCGGGTACCGATACGTACGTGCGGGTGGACCGGCAACTCGCGGTGCGGATCCAGGACGGACAATTGCGTTATTGATCCTGGCTATGGCGGGCACAGTAAAAAAAGGGATGACAGCGCCCGGGTCCCTCGGGAAACTAGCCGCTTTGCGAAGAGCCGAGTGGAGTTTCCCATGTCCGATACAAGCCGCCAGATGACCCCGGAAGAGGCTGCCGAGTTTGCCGAGCAGGTGTTCAACGTCGCACGCCAGGGCGACGCGGCCATGATGGCCGCGCTCCTGAGCAAGGGCCTGCCGCCCAACCTGCGCAATCACAAGGGCGACACCTTGTTGATGCTGGCCGCTTACCACGGGCATGTGGAAACGGTGAAAGTGCTGCTGGAGCACAAGGCCGATCCGGAAATCCGTAACGACAACGGCCAGAGCCCGATTGCCGGCGCGGCGTTCAAGGGCGACCTGGCAGTGGTCTCGGCGTTGGTGGACGGCGGCGCGCAAGTGGAAGGCGCCTCCTTCGATGGCCGTACCGCCTTGATGATGGCGGCGATGTTCAACCGGGTGGAAATCGTCGACTACCTGATCGGCAAAGGCGCCGACCCGAAAGCCAAGGACGCCAACGGCGTCTCGGCCCTCGATGCGGCCCGGACCATGGGCGCGGTGGACACCACGGCGCAGTTGGAAAAGATGTTGGCCTGATCTTCCTCCGGGGCCGTGATCCTGGAGTGACATTGCTCTTGTGGCGAGGGGATTTATCCCCGCTGGGGCGCGAAGCGGCCCTAAAACCTGACAACTCGCTGTGGCAAGCTGTCTTTAGGGCTGCTTCGCAGCCCAGCGGGGATAAATCCCCTCGCCACAAAAGCTCCGGGGCCACAGGTTCCTGACTCGACCGATGTGATGCGCTATCCTGCCCGCCCTCAAAACACCCTTCGCCACAGGATTCACCCCCATGAAAGCCGCCCTCATCGAACTCATCGGTAAAATCAGCTCCGGCTGCCTCGGCGAGGCGGACATCGTGAAAATCGCTGACGAAGCGGCCCAGGCCTACGCCGATCCGACGGCTTTCCTGGCTGCCAACCCCGATATCAACTACGACGACACGTTCCCGATCCCGTTGGGTGAGTGGGTGGTGGTGGGCAGCCTGCCGGACACCGTCCTGTTCCAGGCCGACACCTACGCGGACCTGTTCGAACAGATCGTCGCCTCGTTCGGCCCTGGCGTGGCGTTCAATCTCAAGCCCAAGCAACTGGCGAAAACCGAAGCCCTGACCGCGCTCAACCGCATCCAGATCCAGATGAGCAGCCTGAACAAGGAAAACGGCGGTTATGTGCTGATGAACTTCAGCCAGTTGCTCGACGATGAATTGCAAATGGTGCTGGTGTACGGCAACGACGTGCCGCGGGTGCTGGAACTGTGTGCCGAAGTCGGCATCGCCGCCGCGCCGGCCTTGGAAGCGCTCAAGGTCGCGGTCCACGTCTGAAGCAATAAAACGGAACCCTTGCCTGGGGCCCGCTATCCTAAGAGTGCCTATCACCATTTGGGAGCGACACCATGGGTTCCACCTTCAACGGCCTGGTCGGCCTGATTATCCTGGCGCTCGATATCTGGGCGATCATCAATGTGCTCAAGAGTGGCGCGGAAACCGGGATGAAAATTCTCTGGGTGCTGCTGATCCTGCTGCTGCCGGTCCTGGGCCTGATCATCTGGGCGATTGCCGGGCCGCGTGGCAACGTGCGGATTTGACCGCTCCATGAAAATGCCCGGTCGCCTTGAGCGACCGGGCATTTTTTATGCGTGGGCTTCAGGCCGTGGCCAGGGACGGCTTGCGCGAGGCACTCAAGAAACGCAGCAAGGCCGACAGCGGAAAGGCGCTGCCGACGATCACCACCCACAACCAGCCGCCGTGCTCGTACACCGCACTGGCAATCGATGAGCCAAAGGCGCCGCCGACGAAGACGCTGGTCATGTACAGCGCATTCAGCCGGCTGCGACTCTTGGCATCGAGGGCGTAGATGGTGCGCTGGCCCAGGACCATGTTCATCTGCACGCAGAAGTCCAGGACCACGCCGGTCACCGCCAGGCCGATCACGCTGTAGAGCGGATGGATGAACGCCGGCAGGAAACTCAGGCTGGCGAACAGCATCGCCACCAGCGAGGCGTTGCGGGTATGGCCGGCGTCCGCCAGGCGACCGGTGATGGGCGCGGCGATGGCACCGATGGCGCCGACCAGGGCGAACAGGGCGATTTCAGTCTGGGACAGGCCATGGTTGCGTGACAGTTCCAGCGGCACGGCAGTCCAGAACAGGCTGAACGTGGCGAACATGCAGGCTTGGTAGAACGCCCGTTGGCGCAACAGCGGTTGTCGGCGCAGCAGGGTGCCGAGCGAACCCAGCAGTTGGCCATAAGAGGCGCTATGGTCGGGCTGGCGCTTGGGCACGGTCAGCGCCAGGACGATGCTGATCGCGACCATCAACGCGGCGGCGATGATGAACATGGCCCGCCAGCCGAAGTGATCGGCCACGACGCTGGCGACCGGCCGCGCCAGCAGGATCCCGAACAGCAGGCCGCTCATGATCCCACCGACGACCCGCCCCCTGGATTCTTCCGGCGCCAGGTGCGCGGCCAGCGGAATCAGGACTTGCACCGACACTGAACTGAATCCCACCAGCAGCGAGACCAGCAGGAACACATTCGGCTGGTCAGTGAACGCCGCCCCCAACAGGCTGGCAATCGCCACCAGCGTGGTGAGAATCATCAGCCGACGGTTCTCCAGCAAGTCACCCAACGGCACCAGGAACAACAGGCCCAGGGCATAGCCGATCTGGGTCAGCGAGACGATCAGGCTGGCCATGGTGCTGCTCAGGCCGACATCGGGTGCGATCAGTTCGATGATGGGTTGGGCGTAGTAGATGTTGGCGGCAATGGCGCCGCAGCAGAAAGCGAAGAGCAGGACCATGCCGCGGGTCAGAGAGCTACCGGCCGAGGTGGGTGAATGAGCACTCATGGCAATCTCATCGATCAATTGAAAGGATGGCATGAGGCTAAAGACTTGCAGGGCTCAGAAACAGGCTTTGTAGCTGATATCAGTCATGCCCGGAATTAATGGCAACGATCAGATCCTGTGGGAGCGAGCTTGCTCGCGATTGCGGCTTCATTCCAACATCATTGATGCAGAACAGACCGTTATCGCGAGCAAGCTCGCTCCCACAGGTTTGGACTTGGCTGACAGCGTGGTTTTGAGGCGAGTCGAGCCTCACTGCCCGCTATAGATCTGGTCGAAAATCCCGCCATCATTGAAGTGAGTCTTCTGCACCGTGCGCCAGTCGCCGAAGGTTTTTTCCACGGACAGGAAATCCACTTTCGGGAAGCGGTCGGTGTATTTGGCCAGTACTGCCGGGTCCCGTGGGCGCAGGTAGTTGGCGGCGGCGATTTCCTGGCCTTCAGGCGACCACAGGTATTTGAGGTAGGCCTCGGCGGCTTCGCGGGAGCCTTTTTTCTCGACGACTTTGTCGACCACGCTGACCGGTGGCTCGGCCTCGGCGGAAACGCTCGGATAGATCACTTCGAACTGGTCGCGGCCGAACTCGCGGGCGATCATTTCCGCCTCGTTTTCAAAGGTCACCAGCACGTCGCCGATCTGGTTGGTCATGAAGGTGGTCGTCGCGGCGCGACCGCCAGTGTCCAGGACTGGCGCCTGCTTGAACAGTTTGCCGACGAAGGCCTTGGCCTTGTTCTCGTCACCGCCATTTTTCAACACGTAACCCCAGGCCGACAGGTAGGTGTAGCGACCGTTGCCGGAGGTTTTCGGGTTGGGCACGATCACCTGCACGCCGTCCTTGAGCAGGTCGGGCCAGTCTTTCAGTGCTTTGGGGTTGCCTTTGCGCACGATGAATACCGTCGCCGAGGTGAACGGCGCGCTGTTGTTTGGCAGGCGGGTGACCCAGTTCTCGGGCACCAGTTTGCCATTGTCCGCCAGGGCATTGATGTCGGTGGCCATGTTCATGGTGATGACATCCGCCGGCAGCCCGTCGATCACCGAGCGTGCCTGTTTGCTGGAGCCGCCGAACGACATTTGCACGGTGATGTTTTCGTTGTGCTCGGCCTGCCAGTGCTTCTGGAAGGCTGCGTTGTAGTCCTTGTAGAAATCGCGCATGACGTCGTAGGAAACGTTAAGCAGGGTCGGGGCGGCGTGGGCCAGGCCGCCGAAGGTCAGGCCGACGGCGAGAAGGGAGGCGCCAAAGAAGTTCTTCACTTACGAATTCCTTTTTATTTGAATGGGGGTTCCGGGCAATTAGCCAGCACACTAGCCGCAAGCCTATAGACCTTCAAGCATCAAAAAGTGCTTTGCTTATTCCAATTTCTTAAACAGTGCATTGCCACAACGGGAACAGAAAGCGGCGCCGTGGTCGTGGTTGTTTTTGCTGCACACCGGGCAATCGTGCTTGAGCTGGTCACCGCGCATGGCCGTGGCCAGTTCAGCCGTGAAAATACCCGTTGGCACGGCGATGATCGAGTAACCGGTGATCATCACCAGGGACGACACCACTTGGCCCAGGGGCGTCTTGGGCACGATGTCGCCGAAGCCTACGGTGGTCAGTGTCACGATAGCCCAATAGATACCCTTTGGGATGCTGGTGAAACCGTGCTCGGGGCCTTCGATGACGTACATCAACGTGCCGAAGACGGTCACCAGGGTCGAGACGCTGACCAGGAACACAATGATTTTCTGCTTGCTCCCGCGCAACGCCGCCATCAGGTAATTGGCTTGCTTGAGGTAAGGGCTGAGCTTGAGCACGCGGAAAATCCGCAGCATACGGATGATCCGAACGATCAGCAGGTATTGGGCATCGCTGTAGTACAGCGCCAGGATTCCCGGCACGATCGCCAGCAGATCCACCAGGCCGTAGAAACTGAAGGCATAGCGCAGCGGCTTGGGCGAGCAGTACAGGCGCAGGCCATACTCGACGATGAAGATGAACGTGAAGCCCCACTCGATAGCCGCCAGCAGGGCCGCATAGTTTTTGTGCACGCTGTCGATGCTGTCGAGCATCACGATCACCAGGCTGGCGAGGATGATCAACAACAGGGTGCTGTCGAAGCGCCGGCCGGCCACGGTGTCGGTCTGGAAAATGATCACGTAGAGGCGTTCACGCCAGTTGTCGCTGCTTTGCATAACTTTCGCCTGAACCGGAATCAGCGAAGCCTAGGGTGATTGCCCCGTACAGCGCAAGGCGCGATCTCGAGGCTGGCCTGACGCCACGCCCGGCCGGTGGCCTGGATCAGCCAGCAGGCGAGGATGAACGGCGCTGTCAGGGGAGGCAGGCCGAGGGCGGTAAAGCCTGGCGTGAGCATGATTGCCAGGACGATGCCCATCAGCGGCAGCCATGGGCGGCGCTGTTGGCTGAGGGCCAGCGCCACCAACACCGGGTTGTAGCCGCCCAGCCCGGACAGGGCGGTTGCGTTTTCATGCTGCGACAAGGCGAAGGCCAGGCCGACGGCGGAAGCGAACAATGCCCAAGCGCCGGCGCGCCGGTTGGCCAGCAGCAGACCGACGGCGATCAGCGCACCGGCCATTGGGTGGCCGAGAAACATGACCTGGCCCAGTCCGCTCAACTGAGCGGCCAGCAGGTTGGGCAGGGTCATTTCAATCGAGGTGGCGAGAGGCGGCGGCAGGGTGAACCCCATCAGCGGCCAAGCCAACCCGACAAAGGGCGCGGTGTAGGCGGGCAGGCAGCGAGGGCCTCGGGTGTGCTTGAGCCATTGCTGGGTCAGCATCGCGCTGAGGCCACCCGCGGCGATGATCAACGGTGGCAACAGGGCGGACCAGGGCAACGCCAGGCTCAGCAGCAAGCCCAGCAGGATGCCGTTGTAGCTGAACAGCCCGGCTTGCCGGTCGGCCTTGGTGTAACCGCGTCGCTGGGCCGTCAGCAACCCGGCCACCCCGCCGAGCAACGCGCCGCCGAACAGCGCGGGCGCAGTGAGCAGAATCGCCAACAGGCACAGCAGGCCGCACAGCGGATGGCGCTGGAGAAAGACTTGGCTGAAGCCGTTGAGCAGGGCGGTGGCCCAGTCGGGGCAGTGGGTGTTGGGCATGGCAGGTGTGTGTCAGAGGGATCGAGTCGACTTCATCGCGAGCAAGCTCGCTCCCACAAGGGCACCGCAGCCCCCGGTGGGAGCGGGCTTGCTCGCGATGAGGCCAGTACAGACGCTAGATCAACGTCTCGATGCGCAGCGAGTTGGTCGACCCCGGCTGCCCGAACGGCACGCCCGCGGTGATCAGCAAGGTATCGCCACGCTGGGCCATGCCTTGGGCCTGGGCAATTTCCAGGGCGGTGGAACAGACTTCGTCCACTTGCTTCAATCGATCATTGACCACTGAATGCACGCCCCAGGCCACCGTCAGGCGGCGAGCGGCCTGCAGGTTCGGCGTCAGGTTGAGGATCGGCACCGTCGGCCGTTCCCGCGCCGCGCGCAGGCTGGAGCTGCCTGATTCGCTGTAGTTCACCAGCACCGCCACCGGCAGGATGCTGCTGATGCGCCGGATCGCGCAGCTGATGGCGTCCGACACCGTGGCCTCGGCTTTCGGTCGGCTGACGTCCAACTGCGTCTGGTAGTCGGGACCGTTTTCCACCTGGCGGATGATTTTGCTCATCATCTGCACGGCTTCGAGGGGGTAGTCCCCTGACGCGGTTTCCGCCGACAGCATGACCGCATCGGCTCCTTCGGCCACGGCGTTGGCAACGTCGGTGACTTCGGCGCGGGTGGGCGCCGGGGAAAAGCGCATCGACTCGAGCATCTGGGTGGCCACCACCACCGGTTTGCCCAGGGCGCGGCAGGTGCCAATGATGTTTTTCTGGATTTGCGGCACGCTTTCGGCCGGAACTTCGACCCCCAGGTCGCCGCGGGCGACCATGATCGCATCGCTCAATTCGGCGATTTCCCGCAGTTGGGTCACCGCCGACGGCTTCTCGATCTTCGCCATCAGGAACGCCTTGTCGCCGATCAGCGCGCGAGCCTCGCGGATGTCCTCGGGCCGCTGCACGAACGACAACGCCACCCAGTCCACGCCTAGCTCCAGGCCGAAACTCAAGTCGCGCCGGTCCTTGGCGGTCAACGGGCTCAGGTCGAGCAAGGCCTGGGGCACGTTCACGCCTTTGCGGTCCGACAGCTCGCCGCCGTTGAGCACTTCGGTGTCGATGGCGTCGCGGTGCCTGGCGGTCACGCGCAGGCGCAACTTGCCGTCGTCCAGCAGCAGGTCCATGCCTGGCTCCAGGGCCGCGATGATTTCCGGGTGGGGCAGGTTGACCCGGCGTTGATCACCCGGCGTCGGGTCCAGGTCCAGGCGCAGGGCCTGGCCCCGTTGCAGCAGGACCTTGCCGTCGACGAATTGGCCAACCCTCAGCTTCGGGCCTTGCAGGTCCATCAGGATGCCCAGGGGGTAATTGAGCTGCTGCTCGACGTCACGAATCCACTGGTAGCGCTGGGCGTGGTCGGCAGGGTCGCCGTGGCTGAAGTTCAGGCGGAAGATGTTCACGCCGGCCTGTACCAGCTCGCGGATGTCATCGATGCCACGGGTGGCGGGGCCGAGGGTCGCGAGGATCTTGACCTTTTTATCAGGCGTCATGTTGGGGGTTCTCGAGGATCAGGATGGCGCGAAAGTCGTTGACGTTGGTGCGGGTCGGTTCGGTGACGATCAGCGCATCCAGGGCGGCGAAGTAGCCATAGCCATTGTTGTTATCCAACTCGTCGCTGGCGCACAGGCCCAGTTCGGCGGCGCGGCGATAACTGTCTGGGGTCATGAGGGCGCCGGCGTTGTCTTCGGAACCGTCGATGCCGTCGGTGTCGCCAGCCAGCGCATAGATGCCGGGATGGCCCTTGAGGCTGTCGGTCAGGCTCAGCAGGAATTCGGCATTGCGCCCGCCACGGCCATCGCCGCGTACGGTGACGGTGGTTTCGCCGCCGGAGAGAATCACGCACGGCGCCGCCAGCGGCTGGCCGTGCAAGGCGATTTGCCGGGCAATGCCGGCATGGACTTTCGCCACCTCCCGGGATTCGCCTTCCAGGTCGCCGAGAATCAATGGGCTGAAACCGGCCTGGCGAGCTTTCACCGCTGCGGCTTCCAGGGATTGCTGGGGACGGGCGATCAATTGGAAGTGGCTGCGGGCCAGGCCCGGGTCCCCGGGCTTGACGGTTTCCGACGCTGGGCTGTGCAGCCAGTCGCGCACCGACGCCGGCACATCGATGTGGTAGCGCTGGAGAATCGCCAGGGCTTCGGCCGACGTGCTGGGGTCGGCCACCGTGGGGCCGGATGCGATGACCGTGGCCAGGTCACCCGGCACATCGGAAATCGCGTAGGTGTACACCGTCGCCGGCCAGCAGGCCTTGCCCAGGCGCCCGCCCTTGATCGCCGAGAGGTGCTTGCGCACGCAATTCATCTCGCCGATGGTCGCACCGGACTTGAGCAAGGCTTTGTTGATCGATTGCTTGTCGGCCAGGGTGATGCCTTCGGCTGGCAAGGCGAGCAGGGCGGAGCCGCCGCCGGACAAGAGGAAGATCACCCGGTCGTCTTCGCTGAGATCGCTCACCAGCCCCAGTACTCGCTGGGCCACGGCCAGGCCCGCGGCGTCAGGCACCGGGTGGGCGGCTTCCACCACTTCGATTTTCTGGCAGGGCGCGCCATGGCCGTAGCGGGTCACCACCAGGCCGGACACTTCACCCTGCCAGCAGCGCTCGACCACTTGTGCCATGGCTGCCGCGGCCTTGCCGGCGCCAATGACGATTACCCGGCCGCTGCGGTCGCTGGGCAGGTAGTGTTCAAGGACGTGGTGCGGATGGGCCGCGTCGATGGCTGTGGCAAACAGCTCGCGCAGCAGTTGTTGCGGATCGACCGACATGGCGGGCTCCCGGTTTTTTATTATTGGTGTTGATGCGGACCCTGTGGGAGCGAGCTTGCTCGCGATAGCGGTTTTACATCCAGCAACGACGTTGGCTGGGCTACCGTTATCGCGAGCAAGCTCGCTCCCACAGGGGGGGCAGGGTTTATTTGTCGCGAATCGAGAAATTGGCCATATGCTCCAACCCCTTGATCAGCGCCGAGTGATCCCAGTTGCTGCCGCCAATGGCCGCGCAGGTGCTGAACACTTGTTGGGCGTTGGCGGTATTGGGCAGGTTGATGTTCAGTTCCTTGGCGCCTTGCAGGGCCAGGTTCAGGTCCTTCTGGTGCAGGCTGATGCGGAAGCCTGGGTCGAAGGTGCCCTTGATCATGCGTTCACCGTGCACTTCGAGGATCTTCGACGACGCGAAACCGCCCATCAGTGCTTCGCGGACCTTGGCCGGGTCGGCACCGTTTTTCGCGGCGAACAACAACGCTTCGGCCACCGCCTGGATGTTCAGGGCGACGATGATCTGGTTCGCCACCTTGGCGGTCTGGCCATCGCCATTGCCGCCCACCAGGGTGATGTTCTTGCCCATGGCCTGGAACAGCGGCAGGGCGCGCTCGAAGGCGGCGCTGTCGCCACCGACCATGATGCTCAGGGTCGCGGCCTTGGCACCGACTTCACCACCGGAGACCGGGGCATCGAGGTATTGCGCGCCTGTTTCATTGATCTTCGCCGCGAACGCCTTGGTGGCGGTGGGGGAGATCGAACTCATGTCGATCACCACCTTGCCCGCGCCCACGCCCGCCGCCACGCCGTCGGCGCGGAACAGCACGTCGTCGACCTGCGGCGTGTCCGGGACCATGACGATGATGAATTCGGCTTCCTGGGCCACTTCCTTCGGGTTGGCCAACGCCACCGCGCCACCAGCCAGCAGGTCGGCCGGAGCCGCGTCGTGGTGCTGGGACAGGAACAGGCTGTGACCGGCCTTTTGCAGGTTCAGTGCCATGGGGTGGCCCATGATGCCGGTGCCGATGAATCCGATTTTAGCCATGGGGAAATCCTCTTGTTGTTATCGCTGCTTCAAGCAAATGAGGGAGTGCTTTTCTGTGGGAGCGAGCTTGCTCGCGATGACGGTGTGTCAGCCAAAAATGAGTGACTGGACTGACGCCATCGCGAGCAAGCTCGCTCCCACAGGGGGAAATTGCATCAGATCGCGTTATGGGTTTTCAGCCAGCCCAGGCCGGCTTCGGTGGTGGTCAGCGGCTTGTATTCACAGCCGACCCAACCCTGGTAGCCGATGCGGTCCAAGTGTTCGAACAGGAAGCGGTAGTTGATTTCCCCCGTGCCCGGCTCGTTGCGACCCGGGTTGTCCGCCAGTTGCACATGGTTGATCTCGCCCAGGTGCGCCGACAGGGTCCGGGCCAGGTCACCTTCCATGATCTGCATGTGGTAGATGTCGTATTGCAGGAACAGGTTGGCACTGCCCACCTGCTCACGGATCGACAAGGCCTGGGCAGTGTTGTTCAGGTAGAAGCCAGGAATGTCGCGGGTATTGATGGCTTCCATCACCAGCTTGATGCCTTTGGCCTGCAACTTCTCGGCGGCGTATTTCAGGTTGGCGACGAAGGTTTTCTCCACCAGGGTTTCACTGCAGTTCTGCGGACGAATCCCCGACAGGCAGTTGACCTGCGTGTTGCCCAGCACCTGGGCGTAGGCGATGGCCAGGTCGACACCGGCGCGGAATTCCTCGACCCGGTCCGGCAGGCAGGCAATGCCGCGCTCGCCCTTGGCCCAGTCGCCGGCCGGCAGGTTGAACAGCACTTGGGTCAGGCCGTGGGTGTCGAGCAAGGCCTTGAGTTCGGCGGAGCTGTAGTCATAGGGGAACAGGTATTCGACACCACTGAAACCGGCCTTGGCGGCGGCTTCGAAACGGGCGAGGAAATCCTGCTCGGTAAACAGCATGGACAGGTTGGCGGCGAAACGCGGCATGGTGGTCTCCTGTGAATATTTATCAGGCCCCCTGTGGGAGCGAGCTTGCTCGCGATAGCGGTGTGTCTGCTTGCATCCAGGTTGAATGTAGCGCCGTCATCGCGAGCAAGCTCGCTCCCACATGGACGCCGGTCGGTCAGTCGAGCAACGAAATGGCGGTCGGTGCATCGTTGCCCACAAGCGCCAAATCTTCAAACTCATTGACGGCATTGATCTCGGTGCCCATGGAGATGTTGGTCACCCGCTCCAGGATGATCTCGACGATCACCGGCACCTTGAACGCCTCGATCATCGCTTGGGCCTGGCGCAGCGCCGGTTGGATACCAGCCGGTTCGAACACCCGCAGCGCCTTGCACCCCAGGCCCTCGGCCACGGCTACGTGGTCCACGCCATAGCCGTTGAGTTCCGGGGCGTTGAGGTTGTCGAAGGACAGCTGCACGCAATAGTCCATGTCGAACCCGCGCTGGGCCTGGCGAATCAGACCCAGGTAGGAATTGTTCACCACCACATGGATGTAGGGCAGCTTGAATTGCGCACCCACCGCCAGCTCTTCGATCATGAACTGGAAATCATAGTCGCCCGACAGCGCCACGACCTTGCGGCTCGGATCGGCCTTGACCACCCCCAGCGCCGCCGGAATGGTCCAGCCCAAGGGACCGGCCTGGCCGCAGTTGATCCAATGGCGTGGCTTGTAGACGTGGAGAAACTGCGCCCCGGCGATCTGCGACAGGCCGATGGTGCTGACGTAGCAGGTGTCCTTGCCGAACACCTGGTTCATTTCTTCATACACCCGCTGTGGCTTGACCGGCACGTTGTCGAAGTGAGTCTTGCGCTGCAGGCTGGCCTTGCGTTGCTGGCAGTCCTGCAACCAGGCGCTACGGTTTTTCAGTTTGCCGGCGGCTTGCCATTCGCGGGCCACTTCGATGAACACCGTCAGGGCCGAGGCGGCGTCGGAAACGATGCCCAGGTCAGGGGTGAAGACGCGGCCGATCTGGGTCGGCTCGATGTCCACATGAATGAACGTGCGGCCTTCGGTGTAGACGTCCACCGAACCGGTGTGACGGTTGGCCCAGCGGTTACCGACGCCCAGCACTACGTCCGACTTGAGCAAGGTCGCATTGCCGTAGCGGTGGGACGTTTGCAGGCCGACCATGCCGACCATCAGCGGGTGATCGTCCGGGATGGTGCCCCAGCCCATCAAGGTGGGGATGACCGGGATACCGGTCAGCTCGGCGAACTCCACCAGCAGGTCGCTGGCATCGGCGTTGATGATGCCACCGCCGGCCACCAGCAATGGACGTTCAGCCTGATTGAGCATGGCCAGGGCTTTCTCGATCTGCACGCGGTTGGCCGCGGGTTTGGCTAGCGGAAGCGGTTGATAGGCGTCGATGTCGAACTCGATCTCGGCCATCTGCACGTCGAACGGCAGGTCAATCAGCACCGGGCCCGGGCGGCCGGAGCGCATCTCGAAGAATGCCTTCTGGAAGGCATATGGCACTTGTCCCGGCTCGAGCACGGTGGTTGCCCACTTGGTCACGGGTTTGACGATGCTGGTGATATCCACAGCCTGAAAATCTTCCTTGTGCATGCGAGCGCGGGGGGCTTGCCCGGTGATGCACAGAATCGGGATGGAGTCGGCCGAAGCGCTGTAGAGCCCGGTCACCATATCGGTGCCGGCCGGGCCCGAAGTGCCGATGCATACACCGATGTTGCCGGCCTTGGTCCGGGTATAACCCTCGGCCATGTGCGAGGCGCCTTCAACGTGGCGAGCGAGGACGTGATCGATGCCACCCACCTTCTGCAGGGCGGAGTACAGCGGGTTGATCGCGGCACCCGGGATGCCGAAGGCCGTGTCCACGCCTTCACGGCGCATCACCAGAACGGCGGCTTCGATTGCTCTCATTTTGCTCATGGTTTTGTGCCTCTTACGTTTTGTAATTGTATACAAGTGGCTTTGCGTAGAGTGTATTCATGGTGAACGACGCAGGTCAATCCATTTCCTCAAGCACCTGTTTCATTCGTCGGAAGGCCTGGTTTTGCTGCTGTTTTTCACCAATTCGGGCTGTTTGTGAGAATTTTTGTATACAAAAATGTTATTTGTTGTGTTCTATTTGTGAGGTTCGGTTCTGCTGAAAGTGAAGCCCCCAAGGCTTTTCCATAACAAAAGAAGGACAGCACCCATGAGCGTTCTAACCTTGAAAATTGCCGTCAACCTGGCCGGGCAAGCCCTTGCCGCCGGTCATGAAATCAGCGCTGCGCCCTTGACCGTCGCGGTCCTGGACAGTGGCGGACACCTGATTGCCTTGCAGCGCGAAGACGGCGCCAGCCTGCTTCGTCCGCAGATCGCCATCGGCAAGGCCTGGGGCGCCATCGCCCTGGGCAAAGGCTCGCGCCTGCTCGCCCAGGACGCCCAACAACGCCCGGCGTTCTTTGCCGCCTTGAATGGGTTGGGACAGGGCAACGTCGTACCGGCCCCGGGTGGGGTATTGATCAGGGATCAGGACGGGAGGGTGCTGGGGGCGATTGGTGTCAGCGGCGATGTTTCGGATGTGGATGAGCAGGTGGCGGTCAGGGCGGTGGAGGCGTTGCAGTTGAGGGCGGATGTGGGGGTGGTTGCTTGATTTTGTGTTGAATGGACTGGCGCCATCGCGAGCAAGCTCGCTCCCACAGGGTTTGATGCTGGACACATGATGTCTAAATACCGCAAACCCAGTGTGGGAGCGTGCTTGCTCGCGATGACGATCTGTCAGACACATCCAGCCAAGAGTCAGCCCGGCATCCAAAAATCAACGGGCCTAGCCTTTGATGACCTGATCATTGGAGGGGCGAAGGAATGCCTGATCTACCTGCTTCACATCGCTTGCGCACTGGCCGTTACGGTGAATTGAATCGAATCTATTTATTGACCACTAATACGGTTGAGCGAAAGCCGATTTTCCAGGATTTCGCTTTAGGCAGATTGGTCGTTGAACAATTTCGGTGTGCCCAGGATAAGAAATGGGCGAAGTCATTGGCGTGGGTGGTTATGCCTGATCATTTCCATTGGTTGATTGAATTGCAGCAAGGCTCGTTGAATGAGTTGATGCAAAAAATCAAGTCTTTAAGTGCTCGGGCGGTGAACCTGTCCACTGGGCGACAAGGTAGCCTGTGGCAGCAGGGATACCATGACCGAGCGCTACGGCGCGAGGAAGACTTGGTCAAGCTCGCTCGCTACGTTGTCGCCAACCCGTTGCGGGCAGGTCTGGTGACGCGATTGGGTGACTATCCACTGTGGGATGCGATATGGGTTCAATCTGAAGTCGAGGTGCCTTCAATCGCGAGCAAGCTCGCTCCCACAGGGCTGATGCTGGACACATAATGTCTAGACACCGCAAACCCCAGTGTGGGAGCGAGCTTGCTCGCGATCGAAGCCGCCTCGGGCTATCAGTCTGGTTCACACCCTTTCAGAACCAACCGAATGATCGTCTGCGCAGCGGCTTCATAGTCGGCTTCATCCAGCTTCGCCTTGCCGGTCACGGCGCTGATCTGCCAGTCGAAGTCGGCATAGGTCTGGGTGGCGGCCCAGATGCTGAACATCAGGTGGTTGGGGTCGATGGGGGCGATCTGGCCGCGGTCGATCCAGCTCTGGATGCAGGCGATGTTGTGCCGGGCCTGGGCGTTGAGTTGTTCCACCAGATCGGGGCTCAGATGGGGGGCGCCGTGCATGATTTCGCTGGCGAAGACTTTCGAGGCGAAGGGCAGGTCGCGGGAGATGCGGATCTTGGAGCGGATGTAATGGCTCAGCACCTCGCCGGGCACACCGTCGGCATTGAACGGTGTCGAGGCCTGGAGAATCGGCTCGATGATGCTTTCCAGCACCTCGCGGTAGAGGTTTTCCTTGGATTTGAAGTAGTAGTAGACGTTGGGTTTGGGCAGGCCTGCCTTGGCCGCGATGTCGCTGGTCTTGGTCGCGGCGAAGCCCTTGTCGGCAAATTCTTCGCTGGCGGCACGCAGGATCAATTCTTTGTTGCGCTCGCGGATTGTGCTCATAAACCCAGGGGTTCCTTGCCTGTTCTGGCGGTGGCGCATGGTAGCACCGGCTTCGCGCGACGCTCAAGAATGCCCCAAGGCGCCGCGGCTCGCGGTATGCTGCGCGGCATTATTATTCAAGGAGCCCCTTCATGGCTGGAAGCAGTTTGCTGGTATTGATCGACGACATCGCCACCGTGCTCGACGATGTCGCGCTGATGACCAAGATGGCCGCCAAGAAAACCGCCGGCGTGCTGGGCGATGACCTGGCGCTCAATGCCCAGCAAGTGTCGGGCGTGCGTGCCGAGCGGGAGCTGCCAGTGGTGTGGGCGGTGGCCAAGGGATCGTTCATCAACAAATTGATCCTGGTGCCGTCGGCGCTGGCGATCAGCGCTTTCGTCCCTTGGTTGGTGACGCCGTTGTTGATGGTGGGCGGCGCCTATTTATGTTTCGAGGGGTTCGAAAAACTCGCCCACAAGTTCCTTCACAGCAAGGCCGAGGACCAGGCCGAACATGCGCAACTGGTCGAGGCGGTAGCGGATCCGGCGGTCGATCTGGTGGCCTTTGAAAAGGACAAGATCAAGGGCGCTGTACGCACCGACTTCATCCTCTCAGCCGAAATCATCGCCATCACCCTCGGCACCGTCGCTGACGCAGCACTGACCCAGCAGGTGATCGTCCTGTCGGGCATCGCCATCGTCATGACCATTGGCGTCTATGGCCTGGTGGCCGGGATCGTCAAGCTCGATGACCTGGGACTCTGGTTGACGCACAAGCCAGGCCAGGCCGCCAAAAGCATCGGCGGTGCGATCCTGAGGGCGGCACCCTACATGATGAAAAGCCTGTCGGTGATCGGCACCGCGGCGATGTTCCTGGTGGGCGGTGGCATCCTGACCCATGGCGTGCCAGTGGTGCATCACTGGATCGAAGGTGTGACGGCCAGTGCCGGTGGTGCCGGGTTTATCGTGCCGACGTTGCTCAATGCCGTGGCGGGGATCGTCGCAGGGGCGGCGGTGTTGGCGGGGGTGATGGTGGTCGGCAAGGTCTGGAAAGCGCTGAAAGGCTGAGACACCTGGCAACCCATGATCATTGTGGGAGCGAGCTTGCTCGCGATAGCGGTCCGTCAGACAACATCAAGGTTGAATGTCAGGCCCTCATCGCGAGCAAGCTCGCTCCCACAGTGGGTTTGGGGTGGTCGAACGTTACTCGGCGATCTGCAACTTGCGCGACTCGGTGTACACGTAACGCACCTTCTCATACTCGAAGGGCGTGTTCAGTTGCCCGTAGCGGAAACTGGTCTGGTAGCGCTTGTCGACGCCACGCAGGAGCAGCAGTTCCGGGTGGTTGGAGCTGACTTCGGAGACGTTCAGGAAGTTGATCGCCGATTCGGCCGTGTAGTCCACCAGCAGGCCCGAGGTGTCGCGCAGGTTCGACGGGCCGAAGATCGGCAGCACGAAATACGCGCCGGCCGGCACGCCGTAGAAGCCGAGGGTCTGGCCGAAGTCTTCGCTCTGGCGCGGCAGGCCCATGGCGGTGGCCGGGTCCCACAGGCCGGCGATGCCCACAGTGGTGTTGAGCAGCAGCCGCGCCGTGGTTTCCATTGAACGCTTGCCCTTGAATTGCAGCAGGCTGTTCATCAGGTTCGGCACGTCCCCCAGGTTGTTGAAGAAATTGCTGACCCCGGTGCGCACGAAGCCAGGGGTAATGTAGCGATAGCCATCGACGACGGGCAGGAAGACCCATTGGTCGAAGCGGTAGTTGAAGTGATAGACCCGGCGGTTCCAGGATTCCAGCGGGTCATAGACGTTCAACGCGTTGAGGGTCGAGCGCTCGAACTCGCGCTGGTCCAGCCCCGGGTTGAACTTGAGTTTGGTCAGCGGTTCCTTGAAACCATCCGAATCCACCACCACAGGCGCATTGGCTTTGCTGTTGTCGGCGTGGACCATGCCCGCACTCATTAACGCAGCGATAAGCAGCAGATATTTAGCCACGGAAAAACTCCAGCATGGCGTCGCTGTTGACGCGGTAGTTAAGGTTGCCGCAGTGGCCGCCCAGCGGATAAACCGTCAGGCGATCGCCAAAGGTCTTGCGCAGGAAGCCCAGGTCGCCCGGGCCGAGAATGACGTCGTCGGCATTGTGCATGACGGCTATCTTCGGGCTGTCGTGCAGGTAATCCTTCAGCGCGTACAGGCTGACCTGGTCGACCAGTTGCAGCAGGCTGCCGCCGTCGGTGCGCGCGCGCCACATCGGGATCACCTGCTCGGTGAGGTAACAGTCGAAATCGCATTGCAGCGCACGCTTGAGGAACGGCGTCAGGCTGGTGCTTTCAGTGATCGGGAACTTGGGGGGGATGATCAGGCCGCGACGGTTGATCAGGTCCGAGGTGAACGCGATGTCCGCCGCCGAGAAACGGAACGAGGTGCCGATCAACATCGCCATCTGTTCATTGCTCAGGTGCTGCTTGGACTGTTGGAAGTCGTAGAGCAGGGCATCGTTGAGATCGATGTAGCCTTTTTGCTGGAAGTAACGGGTCAGCTTGTTCAGTACCAGTTCATAGAAGGTCGTGGTGCTGTTGATGCCCTTGACTTCGGTCTGGACCAGTTTGTCCAGGTTGGTGATCGAGGTGTAGAGGTTCACCGGCGGGTTCAGCAGCAGCACTTTCTTGAAATTGAAGCTGCGCCGGGTTTCGTCCAGGTGGGCGACAAAGGCCGCATCCAGGGCGCCGAGGCTGTAGCCGGTCAGGTAGTACTCGGTCACCGGCAGCTTGGGGTTCTGCGCGCGCACGGCCTGCATCACCCGGTACATGTCCTCGGCGTCTTCCTTGGAAATGCCCGGCGTGGCAAAGCGCGAAGCGGCACTCATGAAGTCGAAACTGGTGGGCGAGGACAACTGCACCACGTGGTAGCCGGCCTTGTAGTAGAGGCGCTTGAGGTATTCGTTGAGGGTGCTGTCGTAGCGCGCACCGGTGCCGGCGATCAGGAAGATCAGCGGCGCGGGCTTGTCCTGGGTGGCCATGCGGTAGGTGAGGCTTTTTACCGGCCAGAAGTTGTCCGGCAGGATGAACTCGCGTTCCGGGCGCAGGGTCAGGCTGTGGTCCGCCTGATTGATGTCTTCGATCAGCGGCAGCTCCGGACGCAGGTCCGGCGGCGTGGTGGCGATGGTCGCCTCGAACGGGTTGGTCAAGGGGTAGCCATAGCTGGCGGCGTCAATATCTGCCGCCAGCGCGGACGCACTCAGGATAAGGCCGCCGAGGAGGGCAGCGAAGCGCAAGGAACGGAGCATGACTGGATCCCTTAGAGGAAGGTGCCGAATGAAGTTCGCAGCCTATGACCACCGAAGCGGAGCCAAGTGCCATGATGGGCACAAAACAGGCACGGACGGGGCGCGATAGTAGCGGGACGATACACGGTCATGTGCAGTTGCGGCTAGTGATCTGGCATTTACCGGATTTTGGCCTGCAAATCTCACGTGTGAGGAAGCGCCAATTGCCTGAAAACAGTAGCTGGCGTTCTGATGTCGTTTCTCGTTGCTTCGACGTCGCAGACAGAGCAGGTTGCGCAACGTCACAGGTTGATGATCGATCCTGTCAGTACTCCACTGGCGTTCAGACCGGTTTGAGGGCGAGCGTGATGGGGGCGCTGAGCATCATAACTATACGTTGACGCCGCCCGGCATCCGTCGGGCGCAGCACTTTCGGGGAAGTAACGATGAAGATGCGACGACTCTTGGGCGCAGGTGCCGCACTGGTACTGGCCATCAGTTCCACCTTGGCCAGCGCCGAAACCAAAACCCTGAGCATCGGTTACGTTGACGGCTGGTCCGACAGCGTCGCGACCACCCACGTGGCCGCCGAAGTGATCAAGCAAAAACTCGGTTATGACGTGAAGCTGCAAGCGGTCGCGACCGGGATCATGTGGCAAGGTGTGGCCACCGGCAAACTCGACGCGATGCTCTCGGCCTGGCTGCCGGTGACTCACGGCGACTATTGGACCAAGAACAAGGACTCGGTAGTCGATTACGGCCCCAACTTCAAGGACGCAAAAATCGGCCTGATCGTGCCGGAGTACGTCAAGGCCAAGTCGCTCGAGGATCTCAAGACCGACGACTCCTTCAAGAAGCGCATCGTCGGCATCGACGCCGGTTCAGGCGTGATGCTCAAGACCGAACAGGCAATCAAGGATTACGACCTGACCGGTTATCAACTCAAGGCCAGTTCCGGCGCCGGCATGATCGCCGAGCTGACCCGTGCCGAGAAGAAAAACGAATCCATTGCGGTCACCGGTTGGGTGCCGCACTGGATGTTCGCCAAGTGGAAACTGCGCTTCCTGGAAGACCCGAAAGGCGTCTACGGCGCGGCTGAGACTGTAAACAGCATCGGCAGCAAGGAACTGGGCACCAAGGCCCCGGAAGTGGCCGAGTTCCTGAAGAAATTCCAGTGGGCGTCGAAAGACGAGATCGGCGAAGTCATGCTGGCGATCCAGGAAGGCGCCAAGCCGGACGCCGCTGCCAAGGACTGGGTCGCCAAGCACCCGGACCGCGTGAAGGAGTGGACCGGCAAGTAATCAACCTGATTTAGCTGGCTCGCGAAGCCGCATGACGTTGTGTCATGCGGTTTTTTTGTGCCTGTAATTCTTCGATGGGCGCCGGACCCCTTGTGGGAGCCAGCTTGCTCGCGATAGCGATGTGTCTGCTTGCATCGATGTTGAATGTGTCGCCGTGATCGCGAGCAAGCTCGCTCCCACAGGGGGGATTACGAATAATGTGCGGAAACTGGCAAAACCGTCATGTCGTTCTAATACTAAGGTCGTCTGGAACCTGGCCTTGAGCCGCATAGAGTAGAGTCGTTCCAATTAAATCTGTGCTGCGAGGATAAAAACAATGAACGACAGCATTTACCTCTCGATTCAAAACAGCCCGCGCTTCAAGGAGCTGGTGAGAAAAAGGGAAAAGTTCGCCTGGATTCTCTCGGCGATCATGCTTGGTCTGTATTCCGGCTTCATTCTTCTGATCGCCTACGGGCCACACATTCTCGGGGCCAAGATCACGCCCGAGTCCACCATCACCTGGGGGATCCCCATCGGTGTCGGCCTGATTCTCTCGGCTTTCGTCCTGACCGGCATCTACGTGCGACGTGCCAACGGCGAGTTCGACGACCTGAACAATGCGATTCTCAAGGAGGCTCAGCAATGATCCGGCGTCTACTGGCTCTATTGAGCATCGCAGCGTTCGCACCGGGCGCCTGGGCGGCTGATGCCGTGGCGGGAGCTGTGCAGAAGCAACCTCTCAACGTCTCGGCTATCTTGATGTTCGTAGCCTTCGTCGGCGCGACCCTGTACATCACTTACTGGGCGTCCAAGAAAAACAACTCGGCGGCCGACTATTATGCGGCCGGCGGCAAGATCACCGGCTTCCAGAACGGCCTGGCAATCGCGGGCGACTACATGTCGGCGGCGTCCTTCCTGGGCATTTCCGCGCTGGTGTTCACCTCCGGTTATGACGGCCTGATCTACTCCATCGGCTTCCTGGTGGGCTGGCCGATCATCCTGTTCCTGATCGCCGAACGCCTGCGTAACCTGGGTAAGTACACCTTTGCCGACGTGGCGTCCTATCGCCTCGGGCAGACCCAGATCCGCAGTCTGTCCGCCTGCGGCTCGCTGGTGGTGGTGGCGTTCTACCTGATCGCGCAAATGGTCGGTGCCGGCAAGCTGATCCAGCTGCTGTTCGGCCTGGACTACCACGTTGCGGTGATCCTGGTGGGTATCCTGATGTGCCTCTACGTGCTGTTCGGCGGCATGCTGGCCACCACTTGGGTGCAGATCATCAAGGCGGTCTTGCTGCTGTCGGGTGCTTCGTTCATGGCGCTGATGGTGATGAAGCACGTCAACTTCGACTTCAACATGCTGTTTGCCGAAGCGGTGAAGGTTCACCCTAAAGGCGAGGCGATCATGAGCCCTGGCGGCTTGGTGAAGGATCCGATCTCGGCCTTCTCCCTGGGCCTGGCGCTGATGTTCGGTACCGCTGGCCTGCCACACATCCTGATGCGCTTCTTCACCGTGAGCGATGCCAAGGAAGCGCGCAAGAGCGTGCTGTATGCCACCGGCTTCATCGGTTACTTCTACATCCTGACCTTCATCATCGGCTTCGGCGCGATCCTGCTGGTCAGCACCAACCCGGCCTTCAAGGACGCGGCAGGTGCCTTGCTGGGCGGTAACAACATGGCGGCGGTGCACCTGTCCAACGCTGTGGGCGGTAGCATCTTCCTGGGCTTCATTTCGGCGGTGGCGTTCGCGACCATCCTGGCGGTGGTAGCGGGCCTGACCCTGGCCGGTGCCTCGGCGGTGTCCCATGACCTGTATGCCAGCGTGATCAAGAAAGGCAAGGCCAACGAGAAGGACGAGATTCGCGTCTCGAAAATCACCACCATCGCCCTGGCGGTGCTGGCGATCGGCCTGGGCATCCTGTTCGAGAAGCAGAACATCGCGTTCATGGTGGGCCTGGCGTTCTCCATCGCGGCGAGCTGCAACTTCCCGGTACTGCTGCTTTCGATGTACTGGAAGAAGCTGACCACCCGTGGCGCCATGGTCGGCGGCTGGCTGGGCCTGGTCAGTGCCGTGGGCCTGATGATTCTCGGCCCGACCATCTGGGTACAGATCATGGGTCACGAGAAGGCGATCTTCCCGTACGAGTACCCGGCGCTGTTCTCGATGATCATTGCGTTCGTCGGCATCTGGTTCTTCTCCATCACCGACAAGTCGGCTGAAGGCGCAAACGAACGGGCGCTGTTCTTCCCGCAGTTCGTGCGTTCGCAGACTGGCCTGGGGGCGAGTGGGGCGGTTAAACATTGATGTAGCGTCAGTGCTTGAAGAAATACCCCGGTCGAGAGGCTGGGGTATTTTTTTGTGCCGGGTTTAAGGGTGGCAAGGCTGCCGTCATCGCGAGCAAGCTCGCTCCCACAGGGATCTCCAGTGAGCAGGGGGTTTGTATTCACAACAGGTCAACTGTGGGAGCGAGCTTGCTCGCGATGGCGTCGGATCTGTCAATGCCGCTTCTGGATCAGATGAAAAGAGGCATAAACAAAACAGCCCCTGCTCTTATATAAGAAGCAGGGGCTGTTTCGGTGCAGCTTGGGGCCTATTGCAAGGCAGGTCTTACTTGCGGTCTTCCAGCTGGGTGATGTCACGCGACTCGTAGCCGGTGTACAGCTGGCGCGGGCGGCCGATCTTGTACGGGCTGGAGAGCATTTCCTTCCAGTGGGAGATCCAGCCGACGGTCCGCGCCAGGGCGAAGATCACAGTGAACATGCTGGTTGGAATGCCGATCGCCTTGAGGATGATCCCCGAGTAGAAGTCGACGTTCGGGTACAGCGAGCGCTCGATGAAGTACGGGTCGGTCAGGGCGATCTCTTCCAGGCGCATGGCCAGTTCGAGTTGCGGATCGTTCTTGATCCCCAGTTCCTTGAGCACTTCGTCGCAGGTCTGCTTCATTACGGTAGCGCGCGGGTCGCGGTTCTTGTAGACCCGGTGACCGAAGCCCATCAGCTTGAACGGATCGTTCTTGTCCTTGGCCTTGGCGATGAACTTGTCGATGTTCGAGACATCGCCGATTTCATCGAGCATGGTCAGCACCGCTTCGTTCGCACCGCCGTGGGCAGGGCCCCAGAGTGCGGCGATGCCGGCAGCGATACAGGCGAACGGGTTGGCGCCCGAAGAGCCGGCCAGGCGTACGGTGGACGTGGAGGCGTTCTGCTCGTGGTCGGCATGGAGGATGAAGATCCGGTCCATGGCCTTGGCGAGCACCGGGCTGATCGGTTTGATCTCGCACGGGGTGTTGAACATCATATGCAGGAAGTTCTCTGCATAGGTCAGGTCGTTGCGCGGGTACATCATGGGCTGGCCCATGGAGTACTTGTAGACCATGGCTGCCAGGGTCGGCATCTTCGCCACCAGGCGGATCGCGGAGATTTCGCGATGCTGGGGGTTATTGATATCCAGGGAGTCGTGGTAGAAAGCCGAGAGAGCGCCGACAACGCCGCACATGACGGCCATCGGGTGGGCATCGCGACGGAAGCCGTTGAAGAAGGTCTTCAACTGCTCGTGAACCATGGTGTGGTTCTTCACGGTGCTGACGAACTGGGCTTTTTGCTCGGCGGTTGGCAGTTCGCCGTTGAGCAGCAGGTAGCAGGTTTCCAGGTAGTCCGATTTTTCAGCCAGTTGCTCGATCGGGTAGCCGCGGTGCAGCAGGATGCCGTTGTCGCCGTCGATGTAGGTGATTTTCGACTCGCACGAGGCGGTCGACATGAAACCCGGGTCAAAGGTGAAACGGCCCGTGGCCGTCAGGCCCCGTACGTCGATTACATCGGGACCAACGGTGCCGGTTAAAATGGGCAGCTCGACGGGGGCTGCGCCCTCGATGATCAACTGCGCTTTTTTGTCAGCCATGTGGCCTCCTATTAATGCTTGAAATCATCAGACAGACCCCCCACGCAGGGCCCGCACCACTATAGTGAGATAAATCCGAAAGTCAATTTGCCTAAAGTCTTGCTCCAGAAGGCTTTAACCGCACTTTTTCCACGAAATTACCTGCCGTTTACGCCTTTTGCGCCATATGTGCAATGCGCTATTAGGGGAAGGTGAACGCGTTGTCATTAGTAGCCTAACTGTCTATACTCGGCCACCGACCGCCAGGGGCTTTTGGGCCTGCTTTCTTGGGGGTCGTCACTCCCTGGGTGGTGAGTACCTGACCAGTGCGCGCCCCAACAACTTTGCCCTGATTGTTAGGGGCTCTTCAGTGTGAAAAAAAAGCCGTGAAAAGCCAACGACCTGTAAACCTAGACCTAAGGACCATCAAACTCCCAGTCACTGCTTACACGTCCATTCTTCACCGTATTTCCGGTGTCATCCTCTTCGTCAGCCTGGCCATCATGCTTTATGCATTGGACAAGTCGCTCGATTCGGAAGAAGGCTTCGGTCAGGTGAAAGCGTGTCTGACCAGTCCGCTAGCCAAGCTAGTGATTTGGGGCATCCTGTCCGCCTTGCTGTATCACTTGGTCGCCGGTGTGCGCCACTTGATCATGGACATGGGCATCGGTGAGACGCTGGAAGGCGGCAAGCTGGGCTCGAAAATCATTATCGCCGTGTCTGCGGTGCTGATCGTTCTGGCAGGAGTCTGGATATGGTAACCAACGTCACGAACCTTTCGCGTTCGGGCCTCTACGACTGGATGGCCCAGCGTGTGTCTGCGGTCGTTCTCGCGGCTTACTTCATTTTCCTGATCGGATATGTCGTGGCAAACCCTGGCCTGGGCTATGCCCAATGGCATGAACTGTTCGCAAACAACTGGATGCGTATCTTCAGTCTGCTGGCACTTGTCGCACTGGGCGCTCACGCCTGGGTCGGCATGTGGACCATCGCGACCGACTACCTGACGCCCATGGCGTTCGGCAAGTCGGCGACTGCCGTACGTTTCCTTTTCCAGGCAGTATGCGGCGTTGCGATGTTCGCTTACTTCGTCTGGGGTGTGCAGATTCTCTGGGGTATCTGATCCATGGCTAACATTCCAACGATTTCTTTCGACGCCATCATCATTGGTGGTGGCGGTGCCGGCATGCGCGCAGCGCTGCAACTGGCACAGGGCGGTCACAAGACTGCCGTGATCACCAAGGTTTTCCCGACGCGTTCGCACACCGTTTCCGCCCAGGGCGGCATCACCTGCGCCATCGCTTCGGCCGACCCGAACGATGACTGGCGCTGGCACATGTACGATACCGTCAAGGGTTCCGACTACATCGGTGACCAGGACGCTATCGAATACATGTGTCAGGAAGGCCCGGCCGCGGTGTTCGAGCTGGACCACATGGGCATGCCCTTCTCGCGTACCGAGCAAGGTCGTATCTACCAGCGTCCGTTCGGTGGCCAGTCCAAGGACTACGGCAAGGGCGGCCAGGCCGCGCGTACTTGCGCGGCGTCCGACCGTACCGGTCACGCACTGCTGCACACCCTGTACCAGGGCAACCTGAAAGCCGGTACCACGTTCCTGAACGAGTACTACGCCGTCGACCTGGTGAAGAACCAGGACGGCGCCTTCGTCGGTGTGATCGCGATCTGCATCGAAACCGGCGAAACCACCTACATCCGCGCCAAGGCCACCGTATTGGCGACCGGCGGTGCAGGCCGTATCTACGCATCCACCACCAATGCCCTGATCAACACCGGTGACGGCGTCGGCATGGCCCTGCGTGCTGGCGTGCCGGTACAAGACATCGAAATGTGGCAGTTCCACCCGACCGGCATCGCCGGCGCCGGTGTACTGGTGACCGAAGGTTGCCGTGGTGAAGGTGGTTACCTGATCAACAAGCACGGCGAGCGTTTCATGGAACGTTATGCGCCGAACGCCAAGGACCTCGCCGGTCGTGACGTTGTGGCTCGTTCGATGGTTAAAGAAATCATCGCCGGCAACGGCTGTGGCCCGAATGGCGACCACGTGCTGCTCAAGCTCGATCACCTGGGCGAGGAAGTGCTGCACAGCCGCCTGCCAGGTATCTGCGAGCTGTCGAAGACCTTCGCCCACGTCGACCCGGTCGTCGCGCCGGTTCCAGTGGTTCCAACCTGCCACTACATGATGGGCGGCGTCGCCACCAACATTCACGGCCAGGCGATCACCCAGAACGCCGAAGGCGTGGACGAAATCATCCCTGGCCTGTTCGCAGTGGGTGAAGTGGCGTGCGTATCGGTCCACGGTGCCAACCGCCTGGGCGGCAACTCGCTGCTCGACCTGGTGGTCTTCGGTCGCGCTGCCGGCCTGCACCTGGAGAAAGCGCTGACCGACGGTATCGAATATGACGATGCCACCGACGCCAACATCGAAGCTGCCCTGGCGCGTCTGTCCGCCCTGAACGAGCGTACCGAAGGCGAAGACGTGGCAACCCTGCGTCGCGAGCTGCAGAACTGCATGCAGAACTACTTCGGTGTGTTCCGTACCGGCGAATACATGCAGAAAGGTATCGCCCAGCTGGCGCAATTGCGTGAACGAATCGCCAACGTGAAGATCAACGATAAGTCGCAGGCGTTCAACACTGCCCGTATCGAAGCGTTGGAATTGCAGAACCTGCTGGAAGTGGCCGAAGCCACCGCCATCGCCGCAGAAGTGCGTAAAGAGTCCCGTGGTGCCCACGCCCGCGAAGACTTCGAAGACCGTGACGACGAAAACTGGCTGTGCCACACCTTGTACTTCCCGGGTGAAAAACGCGTCGCCAAGCGTGCCGTGAACTTCTCGCCGAAGACTGTTCCGACTTTCGAACCAAAAGTCCGGACTTATTAAGGGTGACCGCTATGTTGCAAGTCAGTGTTTATCGCTACAACCCTGATCAGGACGCTGCGCCGTTCATGCAGGACTTCCAGGTCGATACCGGTGGTAAGGACCTGATGGTGCTGGACGTGCTGGCCCTGATCAAAGAGCAGGACGAGGGGTTTTCCTATCGTCGCTCTTGCCGCGAGGGCGTTTGCGGCTCCGACGGCATGAACATCAACGGCAAGAACGGCCTGGCCTGCATCACGCCGTTGTCGGCCGTGGTCAAGGGCAACAAGCTGGTGATTCGTCCGTTGCCAGGTTTGCCGGTTATCCGTGACCTGGTCGTCGATATGAGCATCTTCTACAAGCAATACGAGAAGGTGAAGCCATTCCTGCAGAACGATACGCCGGCTCCGGCCATCGAGCGTCTGCAGTCTCCGGAAGAGCGTGAGAAGCTCGACGGTCTGTACGAGTGCATCCTGTGCGCTTGCTGCTCGACCTCGTGCCCATCCTTCTGGTGGAACCCGGACAAGTTCCTGGGCCCGGCCGCCCTGCTGCAAGCGTACCGCTTCCTGGCAGACAGCCGTGACACCAAGACGTCCGAGCGTCTGGCTTCGCTGGATGACCCGTTCAGCGTATTCCGCTGCCGCGGGATCATGAACTGCGTCAACGTTTGCCCGAAAGGCCTGAACCCGACTAAGGCCATCGGTCACATTCGTAACATGCTGCTGCAAAGCGGCGTGTGATTCAGCTGCTGTACCCGTAGGACCGTTGTACCCGTAAAGGCCAGGGCGCGGGCTTCAACCCGCGTCTTGGCTATAACCAGAACAGCCGCTCACAAAGCGGTGGTTCTTATTTTGAAGAAATGAGACAAGCAGGGGCATCCGGGCTGGTACCCGGACTATCAGCGTGATCCTAAGTGGCTTGTTTTAGTCGCTGCACTCGGACTTCTGCAAGTTTGCTCGGTGTTTTCGCCGGTGGTGTTCCCCTAATCGAGGGTGACCAAGCATGCAAGAAAGCGTGATGCAGCGCATGTGGAACAGTGCCCACCTCTCCGGTGGTAACGCTGCCTATGTGGAAGAGCTCTACGAACTCTACCTGCACGACCCTAACGCTGTGCCAGAAGAATGGCGCACCTACTTTCAGAAGCTACCGGCCGACGGTAATTCTGCCACTGATGTTTCGCACTCGACGATTCGCGATCATTTCGTGTTGCTGGCAAAGAACCAGCGCCGCGCTCAACCGGTGTCTGCCGGCAGCGTGAGCTCCGAGCACGAGAAGAAGCAAGTTGAAGTATTGCGACTGATCCAGGCCTACCGGATGCGTGGCCACCAGGCAGCCCAGCTTGACCCGCTGGGGCTGTGGCAGCGTCCTGCACCTGCAGACCTGTCGATCACTCACTACGGCTTGACCAATGCCGACCTTGATACGACCTTCCGTGCCGGCGACCTGTTCATCGGCAAAGAGGAAGCGAGCCTACGCGAAATTCACGAAGCGTTGCAGCAGACATATTGCCGCACCATCGGCGCTGAATTTACGCACATCACCGATTCCGAGCAGCGCCAGTGGTTCCAGCAGCGTCTGGAAAGCGTTCGTGGCCGTCCGACATACTCCGCCGACATCAAGAGCCACTTGCTCGAGCGCGTCACCGCCGGTGAAGGCCTGGAGAAATACCTGGGCACCAAGTACCCGGGTACCAAGCGTTTCGGCCTGGAAGGGGGCGAAAGCCTGATTCCGATGCTCGACGAGCTGATCCAGCGTTCCGGTTCCTACGGCACCAAGGAAGTCGTCATCGGCATGGCCCACCGTGGCCGCCTGAACGTACTGGTCAACACCTTCGGCAAGAACCCGCGCGAGCTGTTCGACGAGTTCGAAGGCAAGAAGAAGGTCGAGTTGGGTTCCGGTGACGTGAAATACCACCAGGGCTTCTCGTCCAACGTGATGACCACAGGCGGCGAAGTCCACCTGGCCATGGCGTTCAACCCGTCTCACCTGGAAATCGTTTCCCCGGTGGTCGAGGGTTCGGTCCGTGCCCGCCAGGATCGTCGCAACGATCCGACCGGCGAGAAGGTACTGCCGATTTCCATCCACGGTGACGCGGCATTCGCCGGTCAGGGCGTGGTCATGGAAACCTTCCAGATGTCGCAGACCCGCGGTTTCAAGACCGGCGGCACCGTGCACATCGTGATCAACAACCAGGTTGGCTTCACCATCAGCAACCCGCTGGACTCGCGCTCCACCGAGTACGCGACCGACGTCGCGAAAATGATCCAGGCGCCGATCCTCCATGTGAATGGCGATGATCCGGAAGCCGTGCTGTTCGTGACCCAACTGGCCATCGACTACCGCATGCAGTACAAGCGCGACGTGGTGATCGACCTGGTCTGCTACCGTCGTCGCGGCCACAACGAGGCCGACGAACCAAGCGGCACCCAGCCCCTGATGTACCAGCAGATCGCCAAGCAGCGCACCACCCGTGAGCTGTATGCCGAGCGCCTGACCCAGGGCGGTGTTCTGGATGCCGAGCGCGTCCAGGAAAAAGTCGACGAATACCGCAACGCCCTGGACAACGGCCTGCACGTGGTAAAAAGCCTGGTCAAGGAACCGAACAAAGAGCTGTTTGTGGACTGGCGTCCTTACCTGGGCCACGCCTGGACCGCGCGTCACGACACCCGCTTCGACCTCAAGACCTTGCAGGAACTGTCCGCCAAGCTGCTGGAAATCCCGGAAGGCTTCGTGGTCCAGCGCCAGGTCGCGAAGATCTACGAAGACCGGCAGAAGATGCAAGCCGGCGGCCTGCCGATCAACTGGGGTTATGCCGAAACCATGGCGTACGCGACCCTGGCGTTCGAAGGCCACCCGATTCGCATCACCGGCCAGGACGTAGGCCGCGGCACTTTCTCGCACCGCCACGCGGCGCTGCACAACCAGAAAGACGCCAGCACCTACATCCCGCTGCAACACCTGTACAAGGGCCAGCCACGTTTCGACCTGTACGATTCGCTGCTGTCCGAAGAAGCCGTCCTGGCGTTCGAATATGGCTACTCCACCACCGAGCCCAACGCGCTGGTGATCTGGGAAGCCCAGTTCGGCGACTTCGCCAACGGTGCCCAGGTGGTTGTCGACCAGTTCATCACCAGCGGCGAGCACAAGTGGGGCCGTCTCTGCGGTCTGACCATGCTGTTGCCACACGGTTATGAAGGGCAGGGGCCGGAGCACTCCTCGGCACGTCTGGAACGCTACCTGCAACTGTGTGCCGAGCACAACGTCCAGGTTTGCGTACCGACGACGCCGGCGCAGATCTACCACCTGCTGCGTCGTCAGGTCATCCGTCCGCTGCGCAAGCCGCTGATCGTGCTGACACCGAAGTCGCTGCTGCGTCACAAACTGGCGATCTCCACGCTCGAAGACCTGGCCGAAGGCTCGTTCCAGACCGTTATTCCGGAAATCGACACGCTGGACGCGGCGAAGGTGACTCGCCTGATCCTGTGCAGCGGCAAGGTCTACTACGACCTGCTGGAAAAACGTCGTGCCGAAGGCCGTGAAGACATCGCCATCGTGCGTATCGAGCAGCTCTATCCGTTCCCGGAAGAAGACCTGATGGAGGCCATCGCGCCTTACACCAACCTCACCCACGTGGTGTGGTGTCAGGAAGAACCGATGAACCAGGGCGCCTGGTACAGCAGCCAGCATCACCTGCGTCGCAGCATCGGCAACCATAACAAGGCCCTGGGCCTGGAATATGCCGGCCGTGATGCTTCCGCTGCACCTGCGTGTGGTTATGCGTCGATGCATGCCGAGCAGCAGGAAAAACTGCTGCAAGATGCTTTCACTGTTTAAGCCTTCGTGCTGACTGAAACCGAATTTTAAGGACCCACAGATAATGGCTATCGAAATCAAAGCCCCGTCATTCCCGGAATCGGTTGCCGATGGCACCGTTGCCACCTGGCACAAGAAACCAGGCGACGCTGTAAAGCGTGACGACCTGATCGTCGACATCGAGACCGACAAAGTCGTTCTGGAAGTGTTGGCCGAAGCTGACGGCGTGCTCGGCGCAATCGTTGCCGAAGAGGGCGCTACCGTCCTGTCCAACCAGGTATTGGGCTCGATCGAAGAGGGCGGCGCCGCTGCCGCTGCTCCGGCCGCCGCTGCTGCTCCTGCCGCTGCCCAGGCCGCAGCGCCTGCTGCCGACGGCGAAGACGATCCAGTCGCCGCTCCGGCCGCGCGCAAGATCGCCGAAGAGAACGGCATCAACATCGCTTCCGTTGCCGGCACCGGCAAGGGCGGTCGTGTGACCAAGGAAGACGTGGTGGCAGCCGTTGCCGCCAAGAAAGCCGCGCCAGCCGCCGCACCGGCCAAGCCAGCCGCACCTGCCGCCGCCGCTCCGGTGTTCGCTGCCGGTGATCGCGTTGAAAAACGCGTTCCGATGACCCGCCTGCGTGCCAAGGTTGCCGAGCGTCTGGTCGAAGCACAGTCGAACATGGCGATGCTGACCACCTTCAACGAAGTCGACATGACCGAAGTCATGGCCCTGCGTTCGAAGTACAAGGATCTGTTCGAGAAGTCCCACAATGGCGTACGCCTGGGCTTCATGTCGTTCTTCGTCAAGGCTGCCACCGAAGCGCTGAAGCGCTTCCCGGCGGTCAACGCGTCGATCGACGGTTCCGACATCGTCTACCACGGTTATGCCGATATCGGCGTCGCCGTTTCCAGCGACCGTGGCCTGGTGGTTCCGGTCCTGCGCAACGCCGAACTGATGAGCCTGGCCGAAATCGAAGGCGGCATCGCCACCTTCGGCAAGAAGGCCCGTGACGGCAAGCTGTCCATCGAAGAGATGACCGGCGGTACGTTCACCATCACTAACGGTGGTACATTCGGTTCGATGATGTCGACCCCGATCGTCAACCCGCCACAGGCGGCTATCCTGGGCATGCACAACATCCTGCAGCGTCCGATGGCGATCAACGGTCAAGTCGTGATTCGTCCGATGATGTACCTGGCACTGTCCTACGATCACCGCCTGATCGATGGCAAAGAAGCCGTGACGTTCCTGGTCACCATCAAGAACCTGCTTGAAGATCCGGCTCGTCTGCTGCTGGATATCTGATTTTCGCCGCGAGGGCCGGTCTGTCGACCGGCCTCTTGCTGAAACAACCGGTTTCGTCCCTCGACGGTCACCACAAGTGATCGTCCGGTTTGATTCGAAAAGGAATGACTCATGACTCAGAAATTCGACGTGGTAGTGATTGGTGCGGGCCCTGGCGGCTACGTAGCGGCCATCAAGGCTGCGCAACTGGGCCTTACCACTGCCTGCATCGAGAAATACACCGATGGCGAGGGCAAGCAGGCCCTCGGCGGTACTTGCCTGAACGTCGGTTGCATTCCTTCCAAGGCGCTGCTGGACAGCTCCTGGAAATACAAGGAAGCGAAAGAAAGCTTCAATGTTCACGGTATCTCTACCGGTGAAGTGAAGATGGACGTCGCCGCGATGGTTGGTCGCAAGGCTGGCATCGTCAAGAACCTGACCAGCGGTGTTGCCACCCTGTTCAAGGCCAATGGTGTGACCTCGATCCAGGGCCACGGCAAGCTGCTGCTGGGCAAGAAAGTCGAAGTGACCAAGCCAGACGGCTCGGTTGAAGTGATCGAAGCCGAAAACGTCATCCTGGCGCCAGGCTCGCGTCCGATCGACATTCCGCCGGCTCCGGTCGACCAGAAGGTGATCGTCGATTCCACCGGTGCCCTGGAATTCCAGAGCGTACCAAAACGCCTGGGCGTGATCGGCGCCGGTGTGATCGGCCTCGAGCTGGGTTCGGTCTGGTCGCGCCTGGGCGCGCAAGTGACCGTTCTCGAAGCCCTCGACACCTTCCTGATGGCCGCTGACGCTGCGGTTTCCAAGGAAGCGCTGAAAACCCTGACCAAACAGGGCCTGGACATCAAGCTGGGCGCTCGCGTGACCGGTTCGAAGGTCAACGGCGAAGAAGTCGTGGTCAACTACACCGACGCCAATGGCGAACAGACCATCACTTTCGACAAGCTGATCGTTGCGGTCGGCCGTCGTCCGGTGACCACCGACCTGCTGGCTGCCGATAGCGGCGTGGACCTCGACGAACGCGGTTTCATCAAGGTTGATGATTTCTGCGCCACCACCGTACCGGGCGTCTACGCCATCGGTGACGTGGTCCGCGGCATGATGCTGGCGCACAAGGCGTCCGAGGAAGGCATCATGGTCGTCGAGCGCATCAAGGGCCACAAGGCCCAGATGAACTATGACCTGATCCCGTCGGTTATCTACACCCACCCGGAAATCGCATGGGTCGGCAAGACCGAGCAGGCCTTGAAAGCCGAAGGCGTTGAAGTTAACGTCGGCACCTTCCCGTTCGCCGCCAGTGGCCGTGCCATGGCAGCCAACGATACCGGCGGTTTCGTGAAAGTCATCGCCGATGCCAAGACGGATCGCGTATTGGGCGTTCACGTGATTGGCCCAAGCGCTGCCGAGCTGGTACAGCAAGGCGCGATCGGTATGGAATTCGGCACCAGCGCTGAAGACCTGGGCATGATGGTCTTCTCCCATCCGACCCTGTCCGAAGCCTTGCACGAAGCGGCCCTGGCCGTAAATGGCGGCGCCATCCACGTGGCCAACCGCAAGAAGCGTTAATAGACAATAAGAAACCACGGCGGTATGGCCCGTCGTGAGCCTTGCGAGCAAGACTCACCGCGGAATATCCGCTGGACGCAGCCTTGCGTAGCGGCACCGGTTCACCGGAACGCTGCGCAAGCAGCAGTCACAGGTGGTGCGGCACCAAAAATGGTGCAGCACCGAATGCGCAGTACCTAACGAAGACGGTAATAAGCATGAATCTTCACGAGTATCAGGGTAAGCAGCTGTTCGCTGAATACGGCCTGCCAGTATCCACCGGCTACGCAGTAGACACCCCGGAAGCGGCAGCAGAAGCTTGCGACAAAATCGGCGGCAGCGAATGGGTTGTCAAAGCCCAGGTTCACGCCGGTGGTCGCGGTAAAGCGGGCGGCGTCAAGCTGGTTCGCAGCAAAGAAGACGCCAAAGCCTTCGCACAGCAGTGGCTGGGCAAGCGTCTGGTGACTTACCAGACTGACGCCAACGGTCAGCCAGTCACCAAGATCCTGGTTGAATCGTGCACTGATATCGCTAAAGAGCTGTACCTGGGCGCGGTCGTTGACCGTTCGAGCCGCCGTATCGTGTTCATGGCTTCCACCGAAGGTGGCGTGGACATCGAGAAAATCGCTCACGATACCCCTGAGAAAATCCTCAAGGCCACCATCGATCCACTGGTTGGCGCACAGCCATTCCAGGGCCGCGAGCTGGCATTCCAGCTGGGCCTGGAAGGCAAGCAGGTCACTCAATTCGCCAAGATCTTCGTAGGTCTGGCCAAGCTGTTCCAGGACCACGACCTGGCACTGCTGGAAGTGAACCCGCTGGTGATCAAGGCCGACGGCGACCTGCACTGCCTCGATGCCAAGATCAACATCGACGCCAACGCCATGTACCGTCAGCCTAAGCTGAAGACTTTCCACGATCCGTCCCAAGACGATCCGCGCGAAGCGCACGCTGCCAAGTTCGAACTGAACTACGTAGCCCTGGAAGGCAACATCGGCTGCATGGTCAACGGTGCCGGCCTGGCCATGGGTACCATGGACATCGTCAACCTGCATGGCGGCAAGCCAGCCAACTTCCTCGACGTGGGCGGCGGTGCTACCAAGGAACGCGTTACCGAAGCGTTCAAGATCATCCTGTCCGACACCAACGTCGCCGCAGTACTGGTCAACATCTTCGGCGGCATCGTTCGCTGCGACATGATTGCCGAAGGCATCATCGGCGCCGTGAAAGAAGTCGGCGTGAAAATCCCGGTTGTTGTTCGCCTCGAAGGCAACAACGCTGAGCTGGGCGCTAAAGTACTGGCAGAAAGCGGTTTGAACATCATCGCTGCTACCAGCCTGACCGACGCTGCTCAACAAGTCGTCAAAGCTGCGGAGGGCAAATAATGAGCGTCCTGATCAATAAAGACACCAAGGTTATCTGCCAGGGCATTACCGGTTCGCAAGGTAGTTTCCACACCCAGCAAGCCATCGAATACGGCACCAAGATGGTTGGCGGCGTAACCCCAGGCAAAGGCGGCACCGAGCACCTGGGCCTGCCCGTGTTCAACACCGTGAAAGACGCTGTAGCTGCCACTGGCGCCACCGCCAGCGTGATCTACGTTCCGGCTCCTTTCTGCAAGGACTCCATCCTTGAAGCGGCGTTCGGCGGCATCAAGCTGATCGTCTGCATCACCGAAGGCATCCCGACCATCGACATGCTGGAAGCCAAGGTCAAGTGCGACGAGCTGGGTATCACCCTGATCGGCCCTAACTGCCCAGGCGTGATCACCCCAGGCGAATGCAAGATCGGCATCATGCCAGGTCACATTCACTTGCCAGGCAAGGTCGGTATCGTTTCCCGTTCCGGCACCCTGACTTACGAAGCCGTGAAGCAGACCACTGACGCCGGTTTCGGTCAGTCGACTTGCGTCGGCATCGGCGGTGACCCGATCCCGGGCTCGAACTTCATCGACATCCTGAAGCTGTTCCAGGAAGACCCGAAGACCGAAGCGATCGTGATGATCGGTGAGATCGGCGGTTCGGCTGAAGAAGAAGCGGCTGCCTACATCAAGGCCAACGTGACCAAGCCGGTTGTGTCCTACATCGCGGGTGTGACTGCTCCTCCGGGCAAGCGCATGGGCCATGCTGGCGCAATCATCTCTGGCGGCAAAGGCACTGCAGACGAGAAATTCGCTGCACTGCAAGACGCAGGCGTGAAAACCGTGCGTTCGCTGGCAGACATCGGCAAGGCCCTGGCCGAGCTGACTGGCTGGGAAATGAAGAAGTAAGCTTCGGCTGACCTTTTCGTTCCAGCAACAAAGGCCACCTTCGGGTGGCCTTTGTCGTTTCTGGGTCCATGGCGCCAAGAGAGGGCCTCATCGCGAGCAAGCTCGCTCCCACAGTCGAGCGCATTTCATTGTGGGAGCGAGCTTGCTCGCGATGACGGAATGACAGCCCGCCAACCATTTACATGCAAAAACGCGACACGGGGACGTCGCGCATCGGATAGTTCGCCCCTTTACAGTGCGTTTTATCGCCAGATTCGTTAGGCTAGCAGCCATTTTTGCGACCGCTGCCCACAAGGAAGCGCCGCGCTAAACGGGTCGGTCCCATACGGATCGGCAGCATTTCCCTCTACCCTCGGGGAAATCCCTCTCTAAATTCCGATTCAGTAGTGTGGTTTCCTTAATGAAAGTGTTGAAAGGCCAGGACATCCTGGCGCTTGGTTTCATGACATTTGCCCTGTTCGTCGGGGCTGGCAACATCATCTTCCCGCCTATCGTCGGTTTGCAGTCCGGGCCTCATGTCTGGATGGCGGCACTGGGCTTTTTGATCACGGCGGTCGGGCTGCCGGTCATCACGGTTGTGGCACTGGCCAAGGTGGGCGGGGCGATGGACGCCTTGAGCAGCCCCATCGGCAAGGTCGCCGGCGGGTTGCTGGCGGCGGTGTGCTACCTGGCCGTTGGCCCGTTGTTCGCCACACCGCGTACCGCTACCGTTTCGTTCGAAGTCGGCCTGGCGCCATTGACTGGCGAAAGCCCGCTGGCACTGTTCCTGTATAGCGCCGCGTATTTCCTGCTGGTGTTCTTCATCTCGCTCTACCCGGGCCGGCTGCTGGACACTGTCGGACGTTTCCTCGCTCCCCTGAAGATCATCGCCCTGGCCGTGCTCGGCATCGCCGCGTTTGCCTTGCCGGCCGGCGATATCGGCGTGGCGACCCCCGAATACGTGGCGGCGCCGTTCTCCCAGGGCTTCATCAATGGTTACCTGACCATGGATACCCTGGGCGCATTGGTGTTCGGGATCGTCATCGTCAACGCGATCCGTTCCCGGGGCGTCGAGTCGCCGGCCTTGATCACCCGCTACGCGATCATCGCCGGGCTGATTGCCGGGGTGGGCCTGGCGCTGGTCTACGTCAGCCTGTTCCGCCTGGGGTCGGGCAGCCATGAAGTGGCCATGGGCGCGAGCAACGGTGCCGCCGTGCTGCACGCCTATGTGCAACACACCTTCGGCAGCCTGGGCAGCGGTTTCCTGGCGGTGCTGATCTCCCTGGCGTGCCTGGTGACCGCGGTCGGCCTGACCTGCGCCTGCGCCGAGTACTTCAGCCGCGTCCTGCCGCTGTCCTACAAGACCCTGGTGGTGATCCTGGCGGCCTTTTCGCTGCTGGTGTCCAACCTGGGCCTGACCAAGCTGATCGCGTTCTCGATTCCGGTCCTCACCGCGATCTACCCGCCGTGCATCGCCCTGGTGGCCTTGAGCTTCTGCAAGGACTTCTGGCACGAGCAGGGGCGCATCGTTGGCCCGGTGATGCTGGTGTCGTTCCTGTTTGGCCTGATCGATGCGCTCAAGGGCGCCGGGCTGGCGGACTGGATGCCGACGCAACTGGCCCACTTGCCGCTGAGCGAACAGGGCCTGGCCTGGCTGGTGCCTTCGGTGATGACTCTGGCGGTCGCGGTGGTGTGTGATCGCCTGCTGGGCAAGCGCAACGAAGCACTGGCTTAAACAGCTTCAGGCAGATTCATCGGCCACAACCGAAATGCCCCGTATCAATCGATACGGGGCATTTTTTTTGAGTGCGGTGTCTTTTTTCGTGGGCTAACGTCGAAGCAGTGTCTTGAAAGGCTTGCACACAACCTTGTGGGAGCGAGCTTGCTCGCGATAGCGCCAGATCAGCCAGCATCGATGTGTCTGATGGACCGCAATCGCGAGCAAGCTCGCTCCCACAGGGTTCACCGCGACCATTGCTCCAGCTTTTGTTTTCGTCACACAGGAAATCGAATGTCATTCATCCAAGCCAACCTGATCCATCTGCTTGCCGCCGCCTGGTTCATCATCTGCTGGGCGGGCTACACCCGTTACGCCACCTGGAAGGCCCGCGATACGGCCTGCCTGGCCAGTGTCATGCACCTGTACCGAGAAGACTGGATGCGCCGCATGCTGCTGCGTGAGAACCGCATCGCCGATGCCAGCGTGATCGGCAACCTGGAGCGCAACGCCTCATTCTTCGCCTCCAGCACGCTGATCATCCTGGCTGGCATCCTGACGGTGCTCGGGGCGTCGGATCGGGCGGTGTCGTTGCTGGCGGACATCCCCATGGTGCAACAGTCTTCCCAGGGCATGGCGGAGGTCAAGTTGCTGTGCCTGGCACTGGTGTTCGTGTATGCGTTCTTTACCTTCAGTTGGTGCATGCGCCAGTACAACTTCGCGGCGGTACTGATTGGCTCTGCGCCGATGATCGGTGAGCGGCATGTCTCGGAGCAGGAGCGCAAGGCCTTTGCGCTAAGGGCGGCGCGAGTCATTTCCATGGCGGCCAACCAATTCAACTTCGGCCTGCGTTCCTATTATTTCGGCATGACCATGTTGGCGTGGTTCGTCAGCCCCTGGTTATTCATGTTGATGAGTGCCGGCGTGGTGTTCGTGCTGTATCAGCGCGAGTTTCATTCCGATGTGCTGGACGTGATGGTCTATACCCCCACGCAAGCACCAGTGCCCGAGGTTGGCAAGGAAGCGGCCTGACAGGCGCCGCCAAATCACAGGCAAAAGAAAACCCGCACCAGGCGGGTTTTCTTTTACAGCTAAAACCGTATCAGTTGGTTTTAGGCGCGGTGGCAGGTGCTTGTTCCTGCTGGGCGGCGCTGTTCGATTCAGACTGAGCTTTGGCGGCTTCGGCGTTTTCTTTCGCCGCGTCGTTCACTTTATCCTGTGCTTTGTTCATGTCTTGCTGAGCTTGCTCAGCGTGTTGTTGGGCATCTTGAGCTTTGTCCTCGGATTTTTTATCGCAGGCAGCGAGACCGAGAGAGGCGGCCAACATCAAGGCAATAGCAAAAGTCTTACGCATGGGGTGTTTCTCCTTATGGAAATAACTACTGGCCTTTTGAGCGACCCCCCTCGGGTTAAGTTCCTCTTTTGCTACAGATATATAACTTTGCACGGTCGCGGAACTTTAGCGAACTCGCCTGTTGCCAGGCCTCTAAATAAACAAGGGCATTGATGGACATGGCTGAAGATCCCGTTTTTGAGCGTGCCACCCGCTTTTTATCCGCCCTGCGGCATTGCCAGGTGTTGGGCTTGAAGTTGCACAGCGCCAGTCGTGATGGGCTGACGCTCATCCTGCCGTTCAGCCCGCAAATCGTCGGCAATCCCCTGACGGGCATCATCCATGGTGGCGCGTTGACCTCATTGATGGATACGGCGTGCGGCATGTCGACCTTGTGTGTGCTGCCGCAATTCGAAGTCTGTCCCACCCTCGACCTGCGCATCGACTACATGCACGCCGCCGAGCCCCACAAGGACGTCTACGGCTTCGCTCAATGCTATCGGGTGACCCCGGACGTGATCTTCACCCGGGGTTTCGCCTATCAGGACGACCCCGAGCAGCCCATCGCCCATGTGGTGGGCACGTTCATGCGCCTGGGCCAGCAGGCCAGGGGCATGGGGAAGGCCAGTCCGTTGACCGCCGTGGGCCAGCCATGACCGAGACTACCCAGGAACAACTGCGCCGCGCCTGTGAACAGGGCGACTACGCGCTGCTGCTCGCCGCGATCCCCTATGCCCAGCTCATCGGCGTCGAATGCACGCGCCAGGGCGACGACTGGGTGTTTCGCCTGCCGGCCAACAAGGACAACATTGGTAACCCTTTACTGCCGGCTATCCACGGCGGAGTCATCGCCGGCTTCATGGAACTGGCGGCCGCCGTTCATCTGTTGATCGCCACCGCCACGCCGGGGGTGCCAAAGATCATCGACTTTTCCCTGGATTACCTGCGCACCGGGCAGTTTCGCGACACCTATGCCAAATGCCAGGTCTGGCGCCAGGGCCGGCGGGTCGCCAATGTCGCGATCACCGCCTGGCAAGATGTCGAGGCCGAACCCATCGCCACCGCTCGGGCGCATTTCAAGATCCAGGAGCCTTCAAAACCGGAACGCCCTTGAAATCATCAGCGTTGCCCCCACCTTGAGGACATCCCGCCGCCAATCTCAGCGAGGCGGACACCACCATCCACTTGGAGTTTGATGACCATGAGCGTGGAAACTCAAAAGGAAACCCTGGGCTTCCAGACCGAGGTGAAGCAACTGCTGCACCTGATGATTCACTCGCTGTATTCGAATAAGGAAATTTTCCTTCGCGAGCTGATTTCGAACGCCTCTGACGCTGTCGACAAATTACGTTTCGAAGCCCTTTCCAAGCCTGAACTGCTGGAAGGCGGCGCTGAGCTGAAAATCCGTGTGAGCTTCGACAAGGACGCGAAAACCGTCACCCTCGAAGACAACGGCATCGGCATGAGCCGCGAAGAGGTGATCACGCACCTGGGCACCATCGCCAAGTCTGGCACTGCCGACTTCATGAAGAACCTGTCCGGCGACCAGAAGAAAGATTCCCACCTGATCGGTCAGTTCGGCGTCGGTTTCTATTCCGCGTTCATCGTGGCCGACCAGGTCGAAGTGTTCAGCCGCCGTGCCGGCCTCGCTGCGAGCGAAGGCGTGCATTGGTCGTCCAAGGGCGAGGGCGAGTTTGAAGTCGCCACCGTCGACAAGGCAGATCGCGGCACCCGCATCGTGCTGCACCTCAAGTCCGGTGAAGACGAGTTCGCCGATGGCTGGCGTCTGCGCAACATCATCAAGAAGTACTCCGACCATATCGCGCTGCCCATCGAGCTGCCGAAGGAAGTCACCGCTGCCGAAGGCGAAGAAAAGCCTGAAGTGGAATGGGAAACCGTCAACCGCGCCAGTGCCCTGTGGACCCGTCCGCGCACCGAAGTGAAAGACGAGGAATACCAGGAGTTCTACAAGCACATCGCCCATGACTACGAGAACCCGCTGAGCTGGAGCCATAACAAGGTCGAAGGCAAGCTGGAATACAACTCGCTGCTGTACGTGCCGGCCCGTGCGCCGTTCGACCTGTACCAGCGCGAAGCGCCACGTGGCCTGAAGCTGTACGTGCAGCGTGTGTTCGTGATGGACCAGGCCGAGTCGTTCCTGCCGCTGTACCTGCGCTTTATCAAGGGCGTGGTGGATTCCAACGATTTGTCGCTGAACGTTTCGCGGGAAATCCTGCAGAAAGATCCGATCATCGATTCCATGAAGTCGGCACTGACCAAGCGCGTGCTGGACATGCTGGAAAAACTGGCGAAGAACGAGCCCGAGCAGTACAAGAGCTTCTGGAAAAACTTCGGCCAGGTCATGAAAGAAGGCCCGGCCGAGGACTTCGCCAACAAAGAGAAAATCGCCGGCCTGCTGCGCTTTGCGTCGACCCAGGGTGACGATGGCGAGCAGATCGTTGGCCTGGCCGATTACCTGGCCCGCGCCAAGGAAGGCCAGGACAAGATCTACTACCTGACCGGTGAAACGTATGCACAGGTCAAGAACAGCCCGCACCTGGAAGTCTTCCGCAAGAAAGGCATCGAAGTGCTGCTGCTGACCGACCGCATCGACGAGTGGCTGATGAGCTACCTCAACGAGTTCGACGGCAAGAGCTTCGTCGACGTGGCCCGTGGTGACCTGGACCTCGGCAACCTGGATTCGGAAGAAGACAAGAAAGCCGCCGAAGAAGTCGCCAAGAGCAAGGAAGGCCTGGTCGAGCGGATCAAGACGGCCCTGGGCGATGCTGTCAGCGAAGTGCGTGTGTCGCACCGCCTGACCGATTCTCCGGCGATCCTGGCCATCGGTGAGCAGGACCTGGGCCTGCAGATGCGCCAAATCCTCGAAGCCAGCGGCCAAAAAGTCCCGGACTCCAAGCCGATCTTCGAATTCAATCCGGCCCACCCGCTGGTGGAAAAACTCGACAACGAGCAGAGCGAAGAACGTTTCGGCGATCTGTCGCACATCCTGTTCGACCAGGCGGCCCTGGCGGCCGGCGACAGCCTGAAGGATCCGGCGGCGTATGTGCGTCGCCTGAACAAGCTGTTGGTTGAACTGTCAGCTTAATCTGACGCAGGAAAGTCCCTTGTGGGAGCGAGCTTGCTCGCGATTTCGGTCCAACATTCAACAGATACGTTGACTGGTCTACCGTCATCGCGAGCAAGCTCGCTCCCACAAGGGCTTCTTGAATGTTTCATCAGGAGGAGTCTGTCATGAGTCAGGTTACGGTTCGTTCGCTGGTCTATCAGATCGATGGTCAAAGTTATGAAGGTCGCCTGGCCTTCGACGTCAACCAGCAGGGCCCGCGCCCGGGTTTGCTGATGGCGCCGAACTGGATGGGCGTAGGGGCAGGTGCCGAGGAGATCGCCAAGTCGGTGGCGGCCAACGGTTATGTGGTGTTGATCGCCGACTTGTACGGGCAGGCGGTGCGCCCGAGCAATGCCGATGAAGCGGGGGCGGCGATGATGCCCCTCAAGAACGACCGGGCCTTGTTGCGCAAGCGCATGCAGGCCGCGTTCGAACAACTGCAGAGCCAGGGTGATGCACAGGTTGACACCGCGAGACTGGCCACGTTCGGCTTCTGCTTCGGGGGTTGCTGCTCTCTGGAATTGGCTCGCAGTGGCGCCCCGCTGAAGGCGGCGATCTCCTTCCACGGCACCCTGGATACACCGAACCCGGCCGATGCGCAGAACATCAAGGGCGCGGTGTTGGTGATGCATGGCGCCTCCGACCCGCTGGTGCCGAAAGAGCAACTACCGGCTTTCGAAGATGAAATGAACGCGGCCGGGGTGGATTGGCAATTGTTGAGCTACGGCGGTGCGGTGCATTCGTTCACCGATCCGCAGGCCAATGTGCCGGGCAAGATGATGTACAACGCCAAGGTCGCCGGACGCGCGTTCCGGTCGATGCATAACTTGCTGGATGAAGTGTTCAAGGGCTGAAGTCGGGTTCTGGATTTGAATCCCTTGTTGTCTGACATAAAGCCATCGCGAGCAAGCTCGCTCCCACAATGATCCGCTGTGAACGCACATTTTGTGATCACTCAAATCCAATGTGGGAGCGAGCTTGCTCGCGATGGCGGCCTGACAAGCAACCCTGAAATCAGGGCAACTCGATCCGCTCGCTTTCCCCTGGCACGGTCGGCCAGTCTCCGGTTGCCCAGCGCCGGCGGGCTTCGTCGATCCGGGCCGGGTCGCTGGCGACGAAGTTCCAGTTCATCCGTCGCGGTCCATCCAGTGGCGCGCCACCGAACAGCACGGCATGGCAATCGCTGTCGGCAAACAGCGTCATCTCTTCCCCTGCTGGCAATATCACCAGGGAATGGGCTTCTACCGGCTCGCCATCCAGTAACGCCTCGCCGCTCAACACATACAGGGCCCGCTCTTCGTGCTCGGTGGGAATCAGCAACGTCGTCGCGGTCTGCAGGTGCAGTTCGGCATACAGCGTGGGCGAGAGCACCGGCACCGGCGATTCCAGGCAAAAGCCTGACCCGGCGATCATACGGATGCTGACCCCCAGGTTCTCACTGACCGGCAGGCTCTGTGCCGGATGATGGCTGTAGTGCCCCGGGCCTTGTTCGTAGGCTTTGGGCGAGGCCAGCCAGACTTGCAACCCGTGCATGACGAAAGGGCTGCCCAGCAGTGACTCGGGGGTGCGTTCGACGTGGGCGATGGCGCTGCCGGCGGTCATCCAGCTGACATCCCCGGCGTCCACCACCTGGTCGGAACCCAGGCTGTCCTTGTGCTGGAGTTTGCCTTCGAACAGGTAGGTGAGGGTGGACAGGCCGATATGCGGGTGCTGGCGGATGTTCATGCCTTTGCCGGCCGGGTAGGTGGTTTGCAGCATGTGATCGAAAAACACGAAAGGTCCGACGCTGCGGCATTTGGCGGACGGCAGCGGGCGAAGAATCGGCTGGCCTTCGACGTCTTCGGCGCGGGGGCGAACGGTCAGGGGCGTGGTCATGTTGTCTTCCAGGTTGAACAACGGCTGCGCGAAGCATAACCCGTCGCCGGCGGACGCGGCAGATGCGCCTTGAACCGCAGCGCGACGGTGAGGGTCTATGTTGCTCATGGCTTCTGGAGATTGCCCGTGCCTTTGCCCCGTTTGATCTTTGCCTGGCTGCTGGTCGTTGCGAGTGGCGGCGCCGCGGCCCGCGAATATGCCTACAGTGATGCGCACCTGCATTATGTCGATTTCTTTCAGGAAACCGCCGGCATGCCCAAGCTGCTCCAGGCGATGGCGGACAATCGCATCGAGCATGTGATGATTTCCGGTGTTCCGGTGGCCAAGAAATGGCATGAAGACGAGCCCAAGCGCCCGCGGTATTACGCCGGTGACGATGCGGACGCCTATTGGTACAGCGCCACCGATGTGATCGTTGCGGCGGCAGTGAGCAAGTTGACCGAGGAACAACGCCAGCGCTTCCATCCTTTCCTGTCGGGCTTCAATCCCAACGACAAGAACTCCGCCGCCCACATCCAGCGCATGCTCGATCTCTACCCGGGGTTGTGGCAAGGCATCGGCGAAGTCTTCACCCGCCATGACGACTTGACGGCGCTGACCTCGGGCGATACCCCGCGGGCCAACAACGAAGCCATGACCCGGATCTATCACCTGGCGGCCGAGAACGACCTGCCGGTGATGCTGCATTCCAACATCACCTCCAAGCGTGAAAGAAATCCCCTGTACCTGGCGGAGATCGAGGAACCGTTGCGTAACCACCCGCATACGCGTTTCATCTGGGCCCATGCCGGCACCAGCATGGAAATCCATCGCCACCAGACCCAACTGGATTTTCTGTTGCCGACCCTGACCCGCATGCTCGAGGCCTATCCCAATCTGTACATCGACCTGTCCTGGAGCCTGCTCACGCCGTACTTGCTGGACGAGGCGGGCAAACCCCGGGATGAGTGGGTAAAGCTGGTGGAGCGCTTTCCCGAGCGCTTCATGGTGGGTTCGGATGTGGTCGGGCGTTTCAACAAGTTGGGCAAGACGTTGCACGGCTTCGATCCGTTCCTCGATGCCTTGCCGGAAGACGTCGCCAGGAAGGTCGCGCGGGATAATTTCCTGGCGGTGTTGCCGCGTTCCGTCGCCCGCTGAATTGGCTGTGTGGCGAGGGAGCTTGCTCCCGTTCGGTTGCGCAGCAACCGCAAGAACTGGGGGCCGCTGCGCAGCCCAGCGGGAGCAAGCTCCCTCGCCACGGGATGATCGCTGTGCATGTTTGTCATCAGCCTGTCACTGCGGCGTCATACCCTCGCGCTCATCTCAATCAAGGAGCGCACTATGCACCTCACCCGTTCAAGCGCACTGGTCGCGCTGTTGTTGACCTGCGGCCTGGCACAGGCCGAAGTCCGTGTCGAAGGCCCGGTGGAATACGGCGTCTTCGAAGGGCCGCAAGCCGAGCTGCAATCCGGGGAGCGGGTCCTGCGGCGCAGCAATGAGCAGATCCGCCAGACCGAAAGCGTGCCGGCGAAGCTGGGCACCAAGTTCGGCATGCGTTATCAGTTGGCGGGCAAGGTCGCAGACGACCAGCCGTTGACCCTGTTGTACTTCACTCCCGGTATCCGCACCCCCGATGGTGTGCGCCACGACAAGTTCGAAGTCATTCAGAAACTGGTGCCCGGCGCGCCTCAGGACGTCATGGCCTATGAATTCACCGAAAGCCACGAAGTGGTGCCGGGGGAGTGGCGGTTCATGGTGTTTCAGGGCGATCGGTTGCTGACGCAGCAGCGGTTTGTGGTGCGCTGAATTCCATTCACCACAGACCCAATGTGGGAGCGAGCTTGCTCGCGATTGCGGTAGGCCAGTCAACTTATCTGTTGTATGACACACTGCAATCGCGAGCAAGCTCGCTCCCACAAGGGAACTGTGGCGAATTGGCAGGCAAAAAAACGCCCCGAACCAGTCGGGGCGTTTTTGTGTGTGGCGTAGCGGCGGGGCTTACTTGCCCTGCCAGCGCTTCATCACCAGGGTGGCGTTGGTGCCACCGAAGCCGAAGCTGTTGCTCATCACGGTATTGATGCTGGCGTTTTCGCGAGTCTTGGTCAGGATGGGCAGGTCGGCCACTTCCGGGTCCAGTTCGTCGATGTTGGCGGAGCCGGCCATGAAGTTGCCTTCCATCATCAGCATGCAGTAGATCGCTTCGTGAACGCCGGCGGCGCCCAGGGAGTGACCCGACAGGCTCTTGGTGGAGCTGATGGCCGGAGCCTTGTCGCCGAACACTTCGCGTACGCCTTTCATTTCCATCACGTCGCCCACTGGGGTCGAGGTGCCGTGGGTGTTCAGGTAGTCGATCGGTGCATCGACGGTGGCCATGGCCATCTGCATGCAGCGCACGGCACCTTCACCGCTTGGCGCGACCATGTCGTAGCCGTCGGAAGTCGCGCCGTAGCCGACGATTTCCGCGTAGATCTTCGCGCCACGGGCCAAGGCGTGTTCCAGCTCCTCGACCACGACCATGCCACCACCGCCGGCGATGACGAAGCCGTCACGGTCGGCATCGTAGGCGCGGGAAGCTTTTCCCGGCGTGTCGTTGCGCTTGCTGGACAAGGCGCCCATGGCGTCGAACAGGAACGACTGGCTCCAATGTTCTTCTTCACCGCCGCCGGCGAACACGATGTCCTGCTTGCCCAACTGGATCTGCTCGACCGCGTTCCCGATGCAGTGGGCACTGGTGGCGCAGGCGGAGGAGATCGAGTAGTTGATGCCCTTGATCTTGAAGGGGGTAGCCAGGCAGGCCGAAACGGTGCTGCCCATGGTCCGCGTGACGCGGTAGGGGCCAACGCGCTTGACGCCTTTTTCGCGCAGGATGTCCAGCGCTTCCATCTGGTTCAGGGTCGAGGCGCCGCCGGAACCGGCGATCAGGCCGGTACGCACGTTGGACACTTGCTCTTCGGTCAGGCCGGAGTCAGCGATGGCGTCTTTCATGGCCAGGTAGGCGTAGGCCGCCGCATGGCCGACGAAACGGTAGATCTTGCGATCGATCAGTTCTTCGAGATTGAGGTCAATGGAGCCGGAAACCTGGCTACGCAGACCCATTTCGGCGTATTCCGGGTTGAACCGGATGCCAGGGCGACTTGCACGCAGGTTAGCGGAGACGGTCTCTTTGTCATTGCCCAGGCACGAAACGATGCCCAGACCAGTGATAACGACGCGGCGCATGCGGATAACCCTTAGAAGTTGTCAGTGGAGGTGAAAACGCCGACCCGGAGGCCTTCGGCGGTATAGATCTCGCGACCGTCCACGGCAACCGAACCATCGGCAATGGCCATGTTCAGCTTGCCCTTGAGGACGCGTTTGATATGAATGTTATAGGTGATTTTCTTGGCGGTCGGCAGGACCTGACCAAAGAACTTCACTTCGCCCGAACCCAGGGCGCGACCGCGGCCCGGCAGGCCTTGCCAGCCGAGGAAGAAACCGACCAGTTGCCACATGGCGTCCAGGCCCAGGCAGCCCGGCATCACCGGATCACCTTCGAAGTGGCAGGCGAAGAACCACAGGTCCGGAGTGATATCCAGTTCGGCGACCAATTCACCTTTGCCGTACTTGCCACCCTCTTCGCTGATATGGGTGATGCGATCCACCATCAGCATGTTCGGGGCGGGCAGTTGCGCGTTACCTGGGCCGAACAGCTCACCGCGACTGCAGCGCAGCAGGTCTTCCCGGGTAAAGGCGTTTTGTTTGGTCATGCGAGCTCCTCAATAGTCCCATGCGGCAGGGTGGGGCAAATCTTCCCGGCCGATCGAAGCGTTCATGCCTCGAATCGACAGCCTACTCATAGACTATTGCGTTGTAGTGAAAGTCACAGCACACGGGAAATGAATGTACACCTGTGCACTGAAATTTTTATTCAAGCCCCAATCGAGGCTTGTTCGGGTGCCTAAGACTGCCGCACTTTCGCCTTTCACGCCAGTCACAGATGGTCTGGTGAGCGGTTCTAATTCACCCAGCGCTGCAGAATCTGTTGCAGGTCGTTCCTTTTGAACGGCTTGGCCAGGTAATCGTTCATGCCCGCCGCGAGGCAGGCTTCGCGATCGCCCTGCAAGGCGTTGGCCGTCAGGGCGATAATCGGTACCTCGCCGCAGCCCGGCAACTGACGGATCTGCCGGGTGGCTTCGTAGCCATCGATGATGGGCAAGCGGCAATCCATGAGGATCGCTTCGAAGATCAGGCTTTCGGCGCTGCGTACGGCCTGGGCGCCATCGGTGGCGACGCTGACGGTGAAACCCAGGCTGCGCAGCATGGCTTCGATCACCGTCTGGTTGACCGGATTGTCTTCCACCAGCAACACGTTGCGGCCTTCGCCGTTGCCGCTACCGGTGGGCAGGCGCGGTGCCAGGGTCGGTGGCGCCTGGCGCGACAGGGCCAGCGGGATCTCGAGGGTGAACACCGAGCCCTGGCCTTCTTCGCTCTGGGCCCGCAGCGTCCCGCCCATGCGTTCGGCCAGGGTGCGGGCGATCGGCAAGCCCAGGCCAGTGCCGCCGTAGCGCCGGGAAATCGAACTGTCGGCCTGCTGGAAGGCGTCGAACATGCGCTCCAGGCTCTCGGCGGGGATACCAATGCCGCTGTCGCGCACCGTGCAGGTGAACCACAGCAGTTCGTGGTCCAGGGCCTGCCATTGGCATTGCACGGTGACACGGCCTTGCTCAGTGAATTTCAGCGCGTTGCCGATCAGGTTCACCAGGATCTGCCGTATCCGCGTCGGATCGCCCTGCACCTGCAAGGCCTGCATGTCGTCCGGGACCAGCAGGTCCAGGCCCAGCTTGCGTTGCGCGGCGCTGTGCTGGAACGACTGCGCGCAACTGCCCACCAGTTCGGCCAGGTTGAACGGGATGTGCTCCAGTTCCAAGGCCGAGCGTTCGATGCGCGAGAAGTCGAGGATGTCGTTGATCACCTTCAGCAGGTGCTCGGTGGATTCCGACGCCAGCGCCGTGTACTCGTGCTGTTCGTCGGTCATGCGAGTGGTTTCCAGCAGTTGCAGCATGCCCAGTACGCCGTTCATGGGCGTGCGCAGTTCATGGCTCATCATCGCGAGGAACTCGGACTTGGCGCTGTTGGCTTTTTCCGCTTCCTCGCGGGTCTTGATCAACTGCGCCATGGCCTGGTGCTGTTCGCGGCTGGCTTGTTCCAGGCCGTTGGCCAGGTTGTTGATGTGCCGCGACAAGGCCCCCAGTTCGGCATCATCGACGACGGGCAGGGGGGTGCTGTAGTCGCCTTGCTGGATGGCCTTGACCGCGTTGCCGATGTCGCGGATTGGCCGGGACAGGTTGGTCGCCAGCCGGCGCGCCACCAGGAAGGTGAACAGCAGGGCGAACAGCGCCAGGATCGCCGCCTTGAACAGGATCTCCTGTTGCCGCTGGCTGAAGGCGTCACTGGACATGCCGACGATCACGCGGCCCAGGTAATCTTCACCAGGTGCCTCGACGGCGGTGCTGTTGCCTTGCAGGAAATCATTGTTCAGGGCAATGCGCTGCAGGCGCACCGGGGCCTGGAAGACTTCGATCTGTTGGGCGCGGCTGTGGACCTGCTCCGGTTGTTCGACGTACACCAGGACCTTGTCGGTACTGTCCTGGACCTCCAGGAAGCGCACGTGCGGGGTCGCCAGGGTCGCGGTGAGCAGGCTTTCCAGCACCTCGTTGTTGCCGGAAATCACCCCGTACTCCGTGGCGGGGGCCAGTTGGTTGGCGATCAGTTGCCCGGTGTGATTGAGCTCCTGGCGCAAGTCCTGGATCCGTACGAAGGTAAAGAAGCTGATCAGCAGCACGGTCAGCAGCAACGCCGGACCGAGGGCGATGAGCTGGGTGCGGGTATTGATGTCCCAACGACGACGCAAGGTCATGGGCGGTGTTCTCCTTCGGCCAACGTTGCCGCGACGGATTCGGCGTCAATCGGTTCGATCCCCAGCGAGCGGGAGACCTGCCGGTTGCCCAGGACTTTGAAGCGGTCCGGATACAGCGTGCGCGGCCAGGTCGTGGCGGGGCGGTCGAGCAGCTCGTCGAGAATCGCCAGCCAGTCTTGCTGGTCGCTGTAGGTGCTGGCCAGGCTGCCGGCCTTGACGAATGCCGCGCTGGGCCCGATCAGCGCACGTTGCCGGGCATAGCTGCTGAGCAATAGGTTCTTCACGGTTTTGGGGTTGTACAAGTCGGGGTCATCGATGCCCAGCAGCACGTCGCTCTGGCCCAGCAGGTTTTGCAGGGGACGGCTGTCGCTGGTGTCGTCCCAGCGTTCGCTGACGATCACCAGGCCCAGCGGTGCCGCGGCCTGGCGGATGTCCTTGAGCAGGAATTCACTGTGGACGTCGTACAGCACGCCGACCTGTCGCACTTGCGGCAGGATGGTGCGGATCAGCTGCAATTGCCGGGCCATCGGTGGATCGCTCCACAGCAGGCTCAGATGCGCGGGCGTGGCCTCGCCCAGGCGATCGCGGGCTTGCTGGCGGCTGATGCGCAGGACCAGGGTGGCCGGACCCCGGGCGTCTTGCAGGCGCCATTCCAGGCTGGGCAGGTCAAGCAGAACCAGGCGGACATTATCCGGCAACTTGTCCGGCGTCGGCAGGTTGGCCAGCGGCGCAAACCGCACGCTGTCTTCGGGGCGCAGGGCTTTCAGGGCCTGGGTGAAAGACTGCACGCCGGGGCTGTCCTCGGCGCCGGTCAACAGGATTTCGGCGGCCCGGGCTTGGAGGGTTGTCAGCCACCCGGCAAACACCAGGCACAGGGCCAGCGTCAGGCGGCCATGAAATGGCATCTTGCGGGGGAGGTGCCGGGACATCTAGAACGACAACTCCGCGCTGAAGTACACGACATGGCGGGCGTCGTAGCGGTTGTCGACGAAGGTCATGGGCTGGTTGTCCAGGCGCTGCTGCAGGACGCCCGCCAGTTCCAGGCTGGCCTTGCCCAGGGGAATGCGCCGGGCGATGCGGGTGTCCACCCGTTCGAAGCGATAGCCGTTGAGATCGTCGGCGGCGTAATAGAACAGCGCGCTGTTCCAGCCTTGGCCCCAGTCCCTCAGCCAGCCGGCCGAGCCGCTGTTGCGGGCGGTCAGTTGTTCGTCGAGGGGGTTGCTGGCCTGGGCGTCGACATAGGCATAGGTCAGGCGCAGGCGGTCGGCGCTGGTCATGCGCCAGTCGAACTGGGTCTCGACCCCGGAGAACTGTGATTCGTTGGCGTTGCTGGCAATGTACTGATTGTTGCGCAGCGGCTCGCTGATCATGCCGGTGATTTCGTCATGGAACAGTTTCACATCGACCGCCAGGCCCAGGTCCACGAAGTAGCCGTTGTAGCCCAGTTCCCGGGAGCGCATGTGTTCCTGTTCCAGGTTGCCCGGGCCGCGGGTCTGGACGAAGTAACGGGCACTGTTCTGGCCGAAGGCGGCGGGTTGCAGGTTGGTGACCTGATAGCTCCAGTTGACGTTGTTCTCGAACATGTCCGGCGAGCGCACGGCTTCGGAGTACACCGCCCGCAGGCCGTGGCGGGGAGTGATCAGGTAATTGACGGCGATCCGCGGAGTCAGCGAGCTGCCGGTCAGGCGGGTGTCTTCGAACATCGCGCCGCCCTGCAACAGCCAATGCTCGGTGGCCCGCCATTCGAGCTGGCCGAACAGGCGCCAGGTGGTGTCGTCCAGGGTGCCGTTGAAGTACGTCTCCGAGTCGGCCCGGTCGTAGCGATAGTTGGCCCCGGTGACCAGTCGCAGGCTGTCGGACAGGCTCAGGGTGTCCTGGATCTCCAGGTCGTAGCGCGATTCCCGGGTGCTCTGGTCGATATCGCCGCACAGGGTTTGCGAGGCGCCATTGCGCCACTGGTCGAGTACCTGATTGGCCAACGCCTGTTCCTGTGGCGTGCCGCTTGGCGCGCCGGTGCTGGTGTAGTTGGAGATATTGCGCGCCAGCTTCTCGGCATAGTTGGGATTGAGCTGCCACAGGTCGGTCAGTTGCGGGCTGAAGGACACCTCGGCGTCACAGGCGCGCCAGGTCTGCTGGCGATCCCAGTGTTGGATCGAGCCCTGTACATAAAGGCTGTGATCGGGGTCCAGGTCCAGGTTCCAGCGCAGTGAGCCGGCGTAGTCCTTGGCGATGACGTCGGAGTTATCCCCAGCGGCGGTAATCCCGGCAAACACGGGATGGTAGGTATAAGGCCGCTGGTTGGTCCCATCCTTGGCGTTCAATTGCCAGTCGATGCTCTGCCGTTCGTCCAGGGTCTGGCTGACGGACAGGTTGAAGCGGTTCAGGCGGCGGCTGTCGCGGTAGTCGGCACCGTTGCGGTCGCTGTCAAAACCATCGTCTTCCTGGCCGGACAGCGACAGCCGCAGGTCGCCGCCTTCCCAGCCGCTGCCCTGGCTGGCGTACCAGTCACTGATGCCACGCTGGCCCCGGGTGATTTTCAACCGGGTGCCGTGGCTGTCGGCCGGGGCGCGGGTGATGATGTTGACCACCGCCATCAGCGCGTTGGCGCCATAACTGACGGTGTTGGGGCCGCGGAAGACTTCGATCCGCTCGATGTCTTCCATGGCCACCGGAATATCGCTCCAGTCCACCGTGGCCAGGCCGGCGCGGTACACCGAGCGGCCGTCGATCAGCACTTGCATGCGCCGGGCTTCGCTGGCATTGGTGCCATGGTAGTTCACGGCCGCCTGGTTGCCTGTGATGTTGCCGACCATCATGCCCGGCACCAGGCGCAGCAGTTCGCTGATGTCCCGGGCGCCGCTGGCCTTGATCAGCTCGCTGTCGAGCACGGTCATGCTGCCCGGCACCGCCGCTGGCGATTGCTTCAGGCGCGTGGCCGTCAGCACCTGGGGCAGGGGCTGGCTGTCCACGAACAAGTCGTCGGCCAGCACTGGCGGGCTGATGATCAGTGCCAATAGCAGGGACGAACCTGAGCGGGAAGGGCCAACGGACACGGCACAGCCTATGGGAATGGGTGGGTGACGGGCATGTTAACTGAGCTGAACGACTTTTCCATTCACGTTGACAGCATTTTCCTAGGAATTAATGGTCAGCTTCCTACAGCTGGCGGTAATTGTTGCCGGGGCTGGTCGCCATCCGGCCGCTCCGTATAATGCCCCGCATTGCCACTTGGTATGGATGAACGGATTGCATATGACTGAACAGCGCCCGATTGCGGTCCTGGGGGGTGGGAGTTTCGGTACCGCCGTGGCTAACCTGCTGGCCGAGAACGGTCACCCGGTGCGCCAGTGGATGCGTGACCCGGAACAGGCCGAGGCCATCCGGGTCAACCGCGAGAACCCGCGTTACCTCAAGGGCATCAAGATTCGCCCGGAAGTGGTTCCGGTGACTGACTTGCAGGCCACCCTGGAGGGCAGCGACCTGTTCTTCGTCGCCTTGCCGTCCAGTGCCTTGCGCTCGGTGCTGGCGTCCCATGCCGAGCGCTTGAGCGGCAAGTTGTTGGTGAGCCTGACCAAGGGCATCGAAGCCCAGACCTTCAAGCTGATGAGCGAGATTCTCGAAGAAATCGCCCCCAAGGCGCGTATCGGTGTGATTTCCGGGCCGAACCTGGCGCGGGAAATCGCCGAGCACGCCTTGACCGCCACGGTGGTCGCCAGCGAGGACGAAGCGCTGTGCCAACGGGTCCAGGCCGCACTCCATGGCCGCACCTTTCGGGTCTACGCCAGCGCCGACCGTTTCGGGGTGGAGCTGGGCGGGGCGCTGAAGAACGTCTATGCCATCATCGCCGGCATGGCGGTGGCGCTGGGCATGGGGGAGAACACCAAGAGCATGCTGATCACTCGCGCGCTGGCGGAAATGACCCGTTTCGCCGTCAGCCAGGGTGCCAACCCGATGACTTTCCTGGGATTGGCCGGGGTGGGCGACCTGATCGTCACCTGCTCCTCGCCCAAGAGCCGCAACTACCAAGTCGGTTTTGCCCTCGGCCAAGGCTTGAGCCTTGACGAGGCCGTGTCGCGCCTGGGTGAAGTGGCCGAAGGGGTCAACACCCTCAAGGTGCTCAAGGCCAAGTCCCAGGAGGCGGGGGTGTATATGCCGCTGGTCGCCGGGCTGCACGCGATTCTGTTCGAAGGGCGCACGCTTGAGCAGGTGATCGAGCTGTTGATGCGTGGCGAACCGAAGACCGACGTCGATTTCATTTCCACCAGCGGTTTCAACTGAACCGCTAATGACCGCAAGCAGGAGCGAGCCATGAACGATCCGCAAGGGCAACCCCAATACGAATCCATCCTGCTGCGTGTGCTGTGGATGGTGGTTTATCTGCTGGTCTGGCAGGTGGCGCAATTCATCCTCGGCGCCGTGGTGCTGGTGCAATTGATTTATCGGCTGATCTACGGCGCGCCCAGCGCCAGCCTGATGAATTTCGGCGACAGCCTGAGCCAGTTCCTGGCGCAGATCGGCCGTTTCGGCACCTTCCACAGCGATCAGAAGCCTTGGCCGTTTGCCGACTGGCCGACCCCACGCACGCCGGAAGGCGAAGCGCCACACACCGTGGCACCGGCACCGCATCCCGTCCGGGACGAGGAGCCGAAGCTATGAAACTGTGGGTATTGCGTCACGGTGAGGCAGAGCCCCATGGTGTCCGTCCCGATCCGGAACGGGTCTTGACGGTGCACGGCCGCGAGGAGGTGTTGCTCAGCGCCGGCCGGTTGATGGGCGAGCCGTTGCGGGCCATCTACGCCAGCCCTTATGTGCGTGCCCAGCAGACCGCGCAACTGGTGCGCGAAGCACTGGGGTTCGAGCCTGAACTGATCACCGTCGATTGGCTCACGCCGGAGACCCGACCGACGGAGGTGCTAAGGCATCTGGAGGACCAGGACGATGTGCTGCTGGTCAGCCATAACCCATTGGTGGGCAGCCTGCTGGGGTTGTTGCAGCACGGCCATCTGCAACAACCCGAGCAAGTGCAAACCGCCGGCCTGGCCGAGCTGGAAGGCGATATGCCGCTGGCCGGGGCGATGGTGCTCAAGGGCATCAGGCACCCCTGAATAGAGCGGTTGCAGGACTGGGCAAGACAACAATCACACAGGAAGGGCAACGATGAGTCTGTGGCGCACCACCCCCGACATCGAGAAACTGAACGCCGCCGGTAAAAACACCATCAGCGAAGTGCTGGACATTCGGTTCGAGTCCTTCGACGACGAATCCCTGACCGCCAGCATGGTGGTCGATCAGCGCACCCACCAGCCGTTCGGCCTGCTGCATGGCGGTGCTTCGGTGGTGCTGGCCGAAACGGTCGGCTCCATGGCTGCCTATCTCTGCGTGGACACCAGCAAGTTCTATTGCGTGGGCCTGGAGATCAACGCCAACCATCTGCGCGGTGTGCGCAGTGGACGGGTGACCGCCACGGCCCGGGTGGTCCACCTGGGGCGCACCACCCAAGTCTGGGACATCCGCCTGGTCAACGACGAGGGCAAGGTCAACTGCGTGTCGCGCCTGACCATGGCGGTGGTGCCGGTGGGTGAGCAGCCGCCGGCGCGTTGAAGCCCTACCTGTGGCGAGGGAGCTTGCTCCCGCTGGGCCGCGAAGCGGCCCCAAACCCACCGACTCGATCAGCCTGAATCATCGAGTGGCCTGATTTTGGGCCTGCTGCGCAGGCCAGCGGGAGCAAGCTCCCTCGCCACGGTGTTCAACATGAAATTCTGTGGTGGTGAGGCTCAACCCCATAGCCCAAGCCCGACTGTCATCATTCCTGTCAGTTACGGTCATTGCCGCGCCGTCGGGTTCTGCGGACAATCTGCCGCAGTTCCCCCAATGGATCGGCTGTCATGTCGCAACAGATTTTTTTCGCCCACGCCAATGGTTTCCCCTCGGCCACTTACGGCAAGCTGTTCGCCGCATTGGCGCCGCAGTACCAGGTCGCGCATCTGGAACTGCATGGCCATGACCCGCGTTTTCCGGTGGACGATAACTGGCACAACCTGGTGGACGAACTGATCCATCACCTGGAACAGCAACCGACGCCGGTGTGGGGCGTTGGCCACTCCCTGGGTGGCGTGCTGCACCTGCACGCGGCGTTGCGCTGTCCCCAGTTGTATCGCGGCGTGGTCATGCTCGATTCGCCAGTGCTGACCCGTACCGACCAGTGGGTGATCCGGGCCGCCAAGCGCCTGGGGTTTATCGATCGCCTGACCCCGGCAGGCCGGACGCTGGGGCGGCGCGAGGAGTTCGCTGACCTGGAATCCGCCCGACAGTATTTTGCCGGCAAGACACTGTTTCGCGGCTTTGACCCGGATTGCTTCGACGCCTATCTGCAACACGGCCTGCAGCAAGTCGGCGACCGGTTGCGCCTGCGCTTCGACCCGGCCACGGAGATCAGTATCTACCGCGGCGTGCCGCACACCAGCCCAGGACGGCCCCGTAAGCTCAAGGTGCCGCTGGCGGTGGTGCGCGGCCGGCAGAGTCGCGTGGTGATGCGGCATCACACCCGTTCGGTGGGGCGTATGCGCCATGGCGAATCCCTGAGCATGCCCGGCGGCCATATGTTTCCCCTCGAACGCCCGCAAGACACGGCCAACCTGCTCAAGAGCCTGTTCCAGCGTTGGGAAGGGCGCAGTGCATGAGTGGGGTCGAGGAGGTCCGCCTGAGCCTGCCTCACATCGAGCTGGCGGCTCACTTGTTCGGCCCGGAAGACGGGCTGCCGGTGATTGCCCTGCACGGTTGGCTGGACAACGCCAACAGCTTCGCCCGCCTGGCGCCCAGGCTCGCGGGGCTGCGGGTGATCGCCTTGGACATGGCCGGTCACGGTCATTCCGGGCATCGACCGCTGGGTGCCAGCTATGCCTTGTGGGACTACGTCCATGATGTGCTGCAAGTGGCCGAACAACTGGGCTTGAAGCGCTTCGCCCTGCTGGGGCATTCCATGGGCGCCATTGTCTCGCTGGTGCTGGCCGGTTCCCTGCCGGAACGGGTGACGCACCTGGGGTTGATCGACGGCGTGATTCCTCCTACAGCCAAAGGCGATAACGCGGCCGAACGCATGGGCATGGCCCTGCAAGCCCAGTTGGATTTGCAGCAAAAACGCAAGCCGGTCTACAAAACCCTCGACCGAGCCATCGAAGCGCGTATGAAGGGGCTGGTAGCGGTCAGCCGCGAGGCCGCCGAGTTACTGGCCCAGCGCGGCCTGATGCCGGTGCCCGGGGGCTATACCTGGCGCACCGACAACCGCCTGACCCTGCCATCGCCCCTGCGCCTGACCGAGGAGCAGGCCATGGCGTTCGTAGCGCGGGTCGCTTGTCCGGCGCATCTGGTGGTGGCGGCCGACGGCATGCTTGCCCAGCACCCGGAGCTGTTGGAGCGTCTACCCTTCAGTCATGAGCAGTTGCCGGGCGGCCATCATCTGCACCTTAACGATGAGGTCGGTGCCGGGCTTGTAGCAGACTGTTTCAATCGGTTCTTCACTGTTCCTTGACTTGCGCCGGGCAACTGTCGAGGCTGGGCGGGTTGAAAGGGAGACAACCATGACAGACCTCTGTTTGCCAGCCTCGCGGTGCATCGGCGACGCCCGTCGCGTCCACGTGTCCCAGGCCAAGCCGATCCGATGAAATTATCCGTTCACTTACTCGTCCTGCTGGTGCTGGCCTGCTTCAGTTCGGCGTCGTTCGCCGTCGATGTGCCGGGCAGCCGCGACCTGGAGCGCGTGCCGCGCATGCCCGATGCACAGATCGTCGATTATCGGCAAACCAGCGACCTGGAACGTGTCTACCCCATGGGCTCGATCCGCAAGATCAGCGGCCAGTTGCGCTTTGACGGCCAAGTCGATGCCCGTGGGAATGTCACGTCGGTCACCTATGAGCTGCCGCCGGAACATACCGCCACCCAGGCCTTTACCGCGGCGCGCGAAGCGTTGCAGAAACAGGGCGCCGAGTTGTTGTTCTGGTGCCAGGCCCGCGATTGCGGCGAAAGCAGCCTGTGGGCCAACGACGTCTTCGGCAATGCCAAGCTCTATGGCGCCGACAACGGCCAGGCCTTCCTGCTGCTGCGCCTGGCGCCGCCCGCGGACAACACGCTGATTGCGCTGTATGCCATCACCCGCGGCAATCGCAAGGCCTACCTGCATGTCGAGCAGTTCGAGGCGAATGCTGCGTTGGGGGACTTGCTGCCGACATCGGCCACCCTGTTGCGCCAGCTCAAGGACACCGGGGTCCTGGACTTGCCGCGTCTTGCCGGCGAGCCGGACGACACCTGGTTGCGCCTGTTGTCCCGGGCGCTGAACCTGGACACGGGCCTGCGGGTCAGTATCGCCGGGCCCCGGGCCGAGGACTGGCTCGAGGCGCTGGCGGGCCAGGGCGTCCGGGCGGCACGCATGGAGGCCGCCAGCGGCGAGGCGGCGGGATTGCACCTGGAGTTGCTGCGCTAAGCTGTCTCGGGGCGGTGGTTCACAGCCGTGCCCCGGTCCTGTTCATTTTTTCGAGACCCTACATGCTCAATAACGATCGGCTGTTGGTGCAGATCCTGCTTCTGGTGTTGTTCGGCGCGAGCCTCTGGGTCATGGCGCCGTTCTGGTCGGCGCTGTTCTGGGGCGCGGTGCTGGCGTTCGCCAGCTGGCCGTTGATGCGCCTGCTGACCCGCTGGGTCAATGGTCGCGAATCCCTGGCGGCGGCGTTACTGACGGTGGGCTGGATGTTGTTGGTGGCGGTGCCGCTGGTGTGGTTGGGTTTCAACCTGGCCGACCATGTGCGCGATGCCACCGCGTTCGTCCGGGATGTCCAAGTCGATGGCTTGCCCGAAGCCCCTGATTGGCTTGCCGCTATCCCCTTGGTGGGCGGGCGGCTGGTGGGCATCTGGAACAGCATCGATCAGCAGGGCGCGGCCATGATGGTGTCCATCAAGCCGTACCTGGGGCAGGTCGGCAACTGGCTGTTGGCGCGCAGTGCGCAGATTGGCGGCGGCATACTCGAACTGACCCTGAGTATTGTGTTCGTGTTCTTTTTCTATCGCGACGGCCCGCGCCTGGCGGCGTTCGTCCATGGCTTGCTGGAGCGTCTGATCGGTGACCGTGCCGGTTACTACATCGAACTGGTGGCCGGTACAGTGCAGCGGGTGGTCAATGGCGTGATCGGCACCGCGGCGGCCCAGGCCGTGCTGGCGCTGATCGGCTTCCTGATCGCCGGGGTGCCGGGGGCGCTGGTACTGGGGATCGTCACGTTCCTGCTGAGCCTGATCCCCATGGGGCCACCCCTGGTCTGGATTCCCGCCACGGCATGGCTGGTGTGGAAGGGGGAATACGGGATGGCGGTGTTCCTCGGCATCTGGGGCACCTTCATCATCAGTGGCGTGGACAACGTGCTCAAACCCTACCTGATCAGCCGTGGCGGAAACCTGCCCCTGGTCATCGTGTTGCTGGGGGTGTTCGGCGGGTTGATCGCCTTCGGTTTCATCGGCCTGTTCATCGGCCCGACCCTGTTGGCGGTGGCGTACAGCCTGTTGACGGACTGGAGCAAGAGCCAGGCGCGATAGTTTGTATCGGCTTCGACACAAAGGCCGCTATCGTCCATGCTGCCGAGGGCGATGAGATTTACCGATCATCGGGTCCCGCACGGGCGCTCGTTCCGCTACAATGCGCGCCGATTTCGACTTGCCTGAGAGCCCGCTCATGTCCGCCTGCCAGACGCCCATTATCGTCGCCCTGGATTTCCCCACCCGTGACGCCGCCCTGAAGCTGGCCGACCAGTTGGACCCCACGCTTTGCCGGGTCAAAGTCGGCAAGGAACTGTTCACCAGTTGCGCTTCGGAAATTGTCGGGACCCTGCGTGACAAGGGTTTCGAAGTGTTCCTGGACCTGAAGTTCCACGACATTCCCAACACCACCGCCATGGCGGTCAAGGCGGCTGCGGAGATGGGCGTATGGATGGTCAACGTGCATTGCTCCGGTGGCCTGCGCATGATGGCGGCCTGCCGTGAAGTGCTGGATCAGCGCAGCGGCCCTAAACCGTTGCTGATCGGCGTGACCGTGCTGACCAGCATGGAGCGCGAGGATCTGGCCGGGATCGGCCTGGACATCGAGCCTCAGGAGCAGGTGCTGCGGTTGGCGGCGCTGGCGCAGAAGGCCGGCCTGGACGGTCTGGTCTGTTCGGCCCTGGAAGCTGGCGCCCTGAAAGCGGCCCACCCGTCGTTGCAACTGGTGACCCCGGGGATTCGTCCGGCGGGCAGCGCCCAGGACGACCAGCGTCGCATCCTGACCCCACGTCAGGCGCTGGACGCCGGTTCCGACTACCTGGTGATCGGTCGCCCGATCAGCCAGGCCGCCGATCCGGCCCAGGCGCTGGCGGCGGTCGTGGCCGAACTGGCCTGATCCTACCCTGAAGGCCCTTGTGGGAGCGAGCTTGCTCGCGATAGTGGTATGTCAGTCAATAGCAATGTTGACTGACAGGGCCTCATCGCGAGCAAGCTCGCTCCCACAGTTGTTTTGTGTCAGACCTTGAGTACGAGTTTCCCGAAGTTCTCCCCGCTGAACAATTTGGTCAGTGTCTCGGGGAAGGTCTCCAGCCCTTCCACAATGTCTTCCTTGCTCTTGAGCTGCCCCTTGGCCATCCATCCGGCCATTTCCTGACCGGCGGCGGCGAACTGCGAGGCGTAGTCCATCACCACGAAACCTTCCATGCGGGCCCGGTTGACCAGCAGTGACAGGTAGTTGGCGGGGCCCTTCACCGCTTCCTTGTTGTATTGGCTAATGGCACCGCAAATCACCACGCGGGCCTTGAGGTTCAGTCGGCTGAGCACGGCATCCAGGATGTCGCCCCCGACGTTGTCGAAATACACATCCACGCCTTTGGGGCATTCGCGCTTGAGACCGGCGTGGACGTCTTCGTTCTTGTAGTCGATGGCGCCGTCGAAGCCCAATTCATCGACCAGGAATTTGCATTTGTCGGCACCGCCAGCGATGCCCACCACACGACAGCCTTTGATCTTGGCAATCTGCCCGGCGATGCTCCCCACCGCACCGGCGGCGCCCGACACCACCACGGTCTCGCCGGCCTTGGGCGCGCCGACGTCCAACAGGGCGAAATAAGCGGTCATGCCGGTCATGCCCAGGGCGGACAAATAACGTGGCAGCGGTGCCAGTTTCGGATCGACTTTGTAGAAACCCCTTGGCTCGCCGAGGAAATAATCCTGCACACCCAGGGCACCGTTGACGTAGTCCCCGACCGCGAACCCCGGGTTGTTCGAGGCAATCACTTGGCCGACACCCAGCGCCCGCATCACTTCACCGATGCCCACCGGTGGGATGTAGGACTTGCCCTCGTTCATCCAGCCGCGCATGGCCGGGTCCAGGGACAGGTATTCGTTCTTCACCAGGATCTGGCCGGCTGCCGGCTCGCCCACCGGTACTTGCTGATAGGTGAAAGTCTCGCGGGTCGCGGCGCCTACCGGGCGTTTGGCGAGCAGGAACTGGCGATTGGTCTGGGCAGTCATGGTTGGCACTCAAGATGAATGAAGACTTGTTGATAGACCTTCGAGGCGTTTGCCGCAAGGTTCGCCGCCCCAGCGAATGCACTTCGATCCAACCCAGTGATAGTGCCTCCAGGGCCCTTATCACTGGCGCCCATGAATGCCCAACCGGCATCTGGATAGTGCTGCCGTGCCACGCCAGGCTGTGGCTACACTGGCGCGACCCCGCATTCTTCGAGGAACAGACAATGAGCATGACGTTTTCCGGACAGGTCGCCATGGTAACCGGCGGCGCCGCCGGCATCGGCCGCGCCACGGCCCAGGCGTTCGCGGCAGAGGGCCTGAAAGTGGTCGTGGCCGACCTGGACGTGACGGGCGGCGAGCGTACTGTGCAGTCGATTCGCGATGCGGGCGGCGAAGCGGTATTCGTGCGCTGCAACGTGACGCTGGAAAGCGATGTGCAGCAGCTGATGGACCAGGTGATCAAGACCTATGGGCGCCTTGACTACGCCTTCAACAACGCCGGGATCGAGATCGAGAAGGGCAAATTGGCCGATGGTACCCTCGACGAGTTCGACGCGATCATGGGGGTCAATGTGAAGGGCGTCTGGTTGTGCATGAAGTACCAGCTGCCCTTGCTGCTGGCCCAAGGCGGCGGTGCCATCGTCAACACGGCATCGGTGGCGGGCCTGGGCGCTGCGCCGAAGATGAGCATCTATGCCGCCTCCAAGCACGCTGTGATCGGCCTGACCAAATCGGCTGCCATCGAATACGCCAAGAAGAAGATCCGCGTGAACGCAGTCTGTCCGGCGGTGATCGACACCGACATGTTCCGTCGTGCCTATGAGGCGGATCCGAAAAAGGGCGAGTTCGCCAATGCCATGCACCCGGTGGGGCGTATCGGCAAGGTCGAGGAAATCGCCAGCGCCGTGCTCTATTTGTGCAGCGATGGCGCGGCGTTCACCACCGGCCATTCCCTGGCGGTGGACGGCGGCGTCACGGCGTTCTGAGGACGTTTCCCTGAGCTTGTAGGAAGAAGCCCGCACTGGTTGCGGGCTTTTTCTTTGGGCCTGGGAAATATCCCCGGAGCGGCCTATCAATGTGTTTCAAAGGGTGAGAATCGGCGGTTTTGGCGACGTTGTCGTACATCGTTCGCGGGTGGCCTGTGCTTAACTGTTTCCGGAAATAAAACAAACGCTTAGGAGTTTGGTTACTCATGGAGTTGAGAATCGACCGGCAGGCCTTGGTGCCTGTCGTGCAGCAAATCGTCGACGCGCTGACCGGCTGGATCCGACAGGATGCGGTGCAACCGGGGACTCGCCTGCCGTCCGTGCGTCAATTGGCGCGGCAGAACCTGCTCAGCCAGTCCAGCGTCAATGAAGCGTGTGAGCGCCTGGTTGCCCAAGGCCTGTTGGCGTCCCGGCATGGCTCCAGCTTTTTTGTCGCGCCAGCCCCCCCATCCGGGCAGGCGTGCATCGACCCGGATCGGCGGCAGGATATGCCCGCCGAGGGCGGTGATTCCCCGCCCTGGGCGTTGAAGCTGGGGTGTGGCGGGTTGCCCGAGAGCTGGCGTGAAAGCGATGACCTGGGTTATGCGATCCGGCAGGTCACTCGCACCGACATGGCGGGGTTGTTCAACTACAGCACGTCGCTGGGGCTGCCTGCCTTGCGTGAACAGCTGTCCAGGCGCCTGAAGCAATTCAATATCGAGGCCGATAAAGACCTGATCCTGACCACCACCGGGGCGACCCATGGGCTGGACCTGATCGTGCGGACATTGCTGCAGCCAGGCGCCTGTGTGGTGGTGGAAAGCCCTGGCTATTCAAGCCTGTTCGACCTGCTCAGGTTGCACAAGATCGACATGATCGAACTGCCCAGGACCCCGCGCGGCCCGGACGTCGATGTGTTGCAAGACTTGTTGGCGACACACCGGCCCAGTGCGCTGTTCGTCAACAGTGCCTGTCACAACCCGACCGGCAGCAACCTGGCCCCTGCCGTGGCCCAGCGGTTGTTGCAACTGACGAAGCAACACGCCGTGCTGGTGATCGAAGACGATGCCTATGGCGACTTCCAGAACTCGGCGCGGACCCGGTTGGCAGCGCTGGATGCCGACGTGGTCTACGTGGGCAGTTTCTCGAAGACCCTGAGCAGTTCGTTGCGCGTCGGTTTCGTGGTGGCCGGGCCGTCCATCATCGCGCGCCTGAGCGAGGTCAAGGGCATCACCAGCATGGGTGGGTCGCGGTTCTGCGAGGCGGTGCTGGCCAATCTCCTGGCCAATGGGGCCTATCGCAAACTGGTCCAGCGCCAGCGCCAGCGTTTGGGCGTCGATACGGCGGCGTTGTTACAGGTATTGGAGGATGCCGACTGGGAGGTCTTTGGCAAACCGGCCGGCGGGCTTTTCATTTGGGCAAGACCGCCAATCAGTGACTACGCTGGATTACAGCGCCTGGCCAAGCGGTTCGGCGTGTTGTTGTCTTCGCCCACGGCCTTCAGCCCTTCGGGCACCGACAGCGAATGGCTACGGATCAACGTGGCCTATGCCCGTGATCCCCGGGCGCTGGGTTTTTTCCGGGCTGCGGCTCTGGATCGACCTCAAGTGTCCTGAAAACGACGCGGCTGTAGCTTTTTGCCATTATTCCGACGCCAGCATCTTGTGTTGCAGGGCGTCTCGTTGCGAATCTGCAATCAACACACACTGGCAGAGGACTGAGCGCAATGATTTCGGCCGTGCAAGGACGTTTTGCCAACCTGGGTATGGCAAAAAAACTGGGTATCGGATTTGTCCTGGTGCTGCTGTTGACCGCGGTGGTCGCGGCCATCGGCGTCTGGTCCCTGCAGACCATCAGCTATCGTTTCGATGGCCTGAAGCAGATGTCGTCCCTCAACAGCGGGTTGCTCAAGGTCCGACTGTTGGAGCAGGAGTACGCCTCGCGTTCTGACCCCAAGACGGCCGATGCCCTGCGCCAGGGTGTCGACGGGCTGCTGGCCCTGGCGAACGAGCTCAAGGCGCAGTCGCCTGCCAACGTGCCGGTGATGAACGATGTTGAGCAGGCGCTGGGGGCCTATCGCAAGGCATTCGACGAGTTTGTCGGGTTGAGTCAGAGCAAGGACCTGGCGCTGGAAATGGCCAGTTGGTCGGTGTCCAGCGTGGCCAACAACCTCGATGTATTGCAGGCCGGGCTGGCGGATGACGGTACCTATGCCTTGAAGGACTCCGAAGGCAAGGAAGGGGCCGAGTTCATCGAGCAGGCCAACCAGATCAGCGAAGTGTCGCGGCTGATGTTGCAGGCCATGAACGAGGCGCGGGTTCGTTTGGACCAGAGCCGCAAAGGCAATGTCGAGGGCGCCGGAGAAGGCAGCATCGAACAGGCCGAGCAGGCCATGAAACAGGCCGAAGCGCTCAAGACCACGGTCAAGGACCCGGGTTACCAGACCGTGCTTAATGAAGTGGCCGGGCATATCGCTGGGTTCAATGAGCAACTGGCCGAATACACCGGCTTGTTGGCGAAGGAAAAAGTCGTCTACCAGCAACTGCACGAGCGTGCCGACCAAGTGGTGGCGCGGGTCGACCAGGCCTTCAGTGCCGAAGACCAGGCCATGCAGACCGAACTGAAGAAGAACTCGCTGCTGATCATCGGTTCGTCGGCCTTGGCGTTGCTGGTGGGATTGATCGCGGCGTGGGTCATCACCCGGCTGATCGTGACGCCGCTGCGCAGTGTCATTCGGGTTGCCCAGCGGATCGCGGCGGGTGACTTGAGTGCCACGGTGGAAGTGACGCGCCGGGACGAGATTGGCCAGTTGATGCAGGCGATGCAACAGATGGGCGCAGGGCTGAGCAGTATTGTCAGCGGCTTGCAGGCCGGGATCGAGCAGTTGGCCAATTCGGCTCAATCGCTGTCGGCTGTGACCGAGCAGACCAACCTGGAAGTCAGCAGCCAGAAAGAGGAAACCGAGCAGGTCGCCACGGCCATGAACCAGATGACGGCCACCGTGCACGATGTGGCACGCAATGCCGAAGAAGCGGCCCAAGCGGCCCAGACTGCCGACGACAAGGTCGAAAGCGGCCAGCAGGTGGTGCGCCAGAGCATGGTGCGCATCGAACAACTGGCCGATTCGGCCACATCGGCCAGTTCCAGCATCGAAAGTCTCAGCGCCGAGATCCAGAACATTGGCACGGTGCTGAGTGTGATCAAGAGCGTGGCTGAGCAAACCAACCTGTTGGCCCTCAATGCCGCTATCGAGGCGGCCCGTGCCGGGGAGCAGGGCAGGGGCTTTGCGGTCGTGGCCGATGAGGTGCGGGCTCTGGCCAGGCGCACGCAACAGTCCACCGAGGAAATCGAGCGACTGGTGAGCGCCTTGCGTTCAGCGGCCCAGGCTTCCGTGCAGCAGATCCAGAGCAGTGGCGAGCTGGTGAAGATGGCGGTCAGCGACGCGCTGCAGACCGAGAGCGCGTTGGGCAGCATTGCGGCGGCGGTGTCGTTGATCCAGCAGATGAACCAACAGATCGCCGCGGCAGCCGAGCAGCAGAGCTCGGTGGCCGAAGAGATCAACCGCAGTGTCACCAGCATTCGCGCCAGCGCTGATCAATCGTCCCTGGCGATGCGCGGCAATGCCGCTTCCAGCATCGAGCTGGCGCAGTTGGGGGTTGAGTTGAAAGGGATGGTGGGGCATTTCAAGTTGTGAGTCCGCGATAGCAGATCCAACATGCCAACAGTTTTGCCAGCCTGGAGGCGTAGGGTGTAGCTTCGGAAGGCTTCTTGGGCTACGGCCCCGTGGCGAGGGAGCTTGCTCCCGCCGGGCTACGAAGCAGACCCGAAATGCGTGGGAGCGCTGCGCACTCCAGCGGGAGCAAGCTCCCTTGCCACAGAAGCCCCACCCGCACAGGGTGGAGCCGTATCAGTCGTAGACTTTCTTCTTCTTCCACTCGTCGTTTATTTCGTCGTCCTTCAAGCCTTCGGTCAACTGGTTGACCTCGCCCTCGACTGGCTGGGTGCTGGCCAGGACCTGGGCATTGGCGCGGGCCAGGAGTTTCTCCAGGTAGGCCAGTTGTTCAGCGTAGACCTGCGGTTCCTGTTGCTTGCGCAGGTACTGCACGCCGCGCTCGAAGGCCAGGCGAGCCTGCCCGGGTTGTTCTTGTTGCAAAGCCTGCTGGCCGAGGTTGTTGAAGAACTCGATGTGCAGCAGCACCAGGATGTGCCGCACTTCACGGATCCAGCGCTTGGCTTCGTTGGGGGGCAGGAAACCGTCCTGGGCGGCGCGGGTGATCTGGCCATGCAAGGCCTCGAGCAGAAAGCGAACGTCCTTGGCCTTGGCTTCGGTCTGGATCGGTGCCGGTGGATTGCTTACCGGGATCGATTCACCCTGGGCAGCCAGTGCGCTCAGTTCATCCAGGCGTGCCTTGACTGCGGAATTGGTTTTCTCCAGGTTCAGCAGGCGCTGGCAGACATTCATCTCGAGGCGCGTCATCAACAACTTCAGGGCAGGGGTCATCAACTGCCCGGGGAAGGTTTCGGTGAGCTCGCCACAGCGACGCATGCGGTCGTTGAGTTCTACCTTGGTGCGGGCCTTTTCCAGCTTGTTGTTTTCCACCACGTGGTTCATGTAGCCAATGGCGATCAACAGGGCGATCCCGGCTACGACGAGCAGGGTGATCATGAGTGGTGTCACCGGTAAGACCTCTTTATTAGGGTACGCATGTCATGAGTGTAGTGGCTTGGCTTTTAAGCGCATAGGCCCGAGCGACGTGATTAGACGGGCGTCGTGCTGTTTATAGGACGCATGATCGGGTAGGAGCACATTGCCATTATTTGCCGGGCGCGACTATAGCGTCTCGGCGGGCGACAGAATATAGGCGTCAGAGACCGGACGAGCAAAATGTGCGGATCGCCCCCCAAACCGGGCGAAGTCATTGATTTAAATAAATTTATATCTGGGGGTTGACGCCCCTTCAATCCATCCATAGAATGCGCGCCACTTACAGCGTAAAGCACTCAGCCAAACGCTCCAAGTAGTGAATGTTGTACGTGTGTCCCCTTCGTCTAGTGGCCTAGGACACCGCCCTTTCACGGCGGTAACAGGGGTTCGAGTCCCCTAGGGGAGACCAATTTTAAACAGTGTTGCTTTCGGGCAGTGCTGAGTGAAGCCAGAGCCGACATCTTCGGATGCGGATTTGGGCACTGAAATACACACCATGTGTTTCAGTTAGCGTGTCCCCTTCGTCTAGTGGCCTAGGACACCGCCCTTTCACGGCGGTAACAGGGGTTCGAGTCCCCTAGGGGACGCCATTTGCGGGAATAGCTCAGTTGGTAGAGCACGACCTTGCCAAGGTCGGGGTCGCGAGTTCGAGTCTCGTTTCCCGCTCCAAATTCAAAAAAACGCCGCTCAAACGAGCGGCGTTTTTTTATGCCCATGAAAAGGCCATGCAGCGCGCATAGGTCTTTAACCAACGATTTTCGTTGTCTGAGGGGGCTTGCCGCGCTTTACCTTAATCATGAAGGTGACACGAAAGTACTTCATCAAAGGCTATTGCGCTCAGTTAGATCCAACCAAGCTGGGGTATGGCATATCGGCTGTCGTCGGTATCACCACCCTCAAGCCGGCGAAAGCCAAACTGATAGCGACACTCACCGACATACCCGAAGTCGTCGAGTGCCTGCACATCACGGGGAATGACTCCTACCTGATCCGCATCTACGCCAGATCCATGGCTGAGATCGAGGACATCATTGCGAAAATCAACGCGTACGGTGAGACGCGGACGAGCATTGTCCTGTCCATTCCTATCGAGAGAAGAAAACTCGCCCCGTGAGTCAGGGCGCCTGCCGGGCAGGGTCGGGGAGTGGTCGATCGACGAGGTCGCTCCCCGACCGTGGGCGTCCGGTCTAGCTCTGGCAGGGGTGGGAATGCTTATGTGGCCAGCGAGACATCCACGCGAGTAATAGCATCATGGTGGCGGGGCAGAGGGTGACCGCCAGTAAACCGATGTGTAAATCCGAATGCGCTGAAATAATCCCCACAAGCCATGGAATCAGACTGCATCCGGCATTACCCGAGGCTGTCAGTACCGAGAACATGGTGGCTCCACCTTGAGGGTACGCATCTGCGGTCATGGCGAGCATCGTGGGCCACAGGCAACTGCCGGAGAACCCTGCGGCGATGGCAGCGGTTAACGCCATTGCGGGGCTCGGGGCGAAGCTGATCACGAAAAACAGGGCGACGGTAACGGCGCAGCAGCCGAGCATCAGTGAAACGGCGGGGATCCGTTCTTGCAGCAGAGCGGCGGCCATGCGCCCGAGGGCCATGCCCACTGAAAAACCGGCCAGAGCAAAACCACCCACTTCTTTCGAATAACCCAATCCTTGTTCAGCGAAGGCGGGTAGCCATTGGGACAGTCCCGTTTCCGTAGCCCCTCCTAGAAAGATGGCGATCATGCAGGCGATGAAATAGGGCTGCCTGATAAGCGTGGGCATGGATTCGCGTTGCACGTGCTCCTGTACCAGCGGTGGCAAGGTCAATTGCATGAACAATAGAAAGGTTGCAAGCGGGGCAATGATCAAGCCCAGGGCAACCATGCGCCAGGAAATATCCCATTTCAGCGCGATGCTTGCGATCAGCACGGCACTGACCGCGCCAATGCAGAAATACGAATGCAGCCAGTTCATGGCGGCGCTTCGGCGTTCGGGTTGCAGGGCTGCGACAATGGGGCTGAGGATCATATCCAGCACACCCGCACCGAAACCCATGATGGCAACCGCGAAGAGCAGGAAGGTATAGGAAGGGGCAAAAGCCACAAGGGCCAGACCTGCAGAAGTGGTGATCAGCCCAAAGAGAATGATCCGCCTGGCGTCCCCTCGGTCTGCCAATGGCCCGGTGATCAGAATGGCCACTATAAAACTGAGGAACATGACCGCGGGGATCCGTCCCAGTTGCTCCGTGGTCAGCCCTGACGAGGGGCCAAAGGCATCACTGAACGTCGTCAGGTACACCGGCAGAAAGTTGAGTGCCATGGCCAAGCACAGCATGGCTGCATAACAAGCGTAAAGCGCGTGACGATTGGGATTGGGCGCAGACAGCATCAGGTATAAAACTCTTGAAATTAGAAACGTGGGGCGCCGTGCGCTTTCCAACAGCATTCAGTCCATTCAATCTCTGAAAAATGTGCCGCGAAAGATGAATCGCCTGGGCTACTGGCAAAGAACCCGAATCGGACGAGTTCTTCTGCCTGAAACAGGTGGAACATACGCATCATGCAGAACTGTGTCCCGTCAACCGAGTTTTCCAGAAGGAAGTCGCTACCTCTTCGGCTCAGACGGTAATACATGGTCTGGGTGACACGATCGAAATTAGCCATGGACCAGTCCGAAAAACCATTGTTGGTCACGACAGAGAACAGCTGTTGGAAGCCATTGTTCTGGTATTCGATGCCGCTTTTCATCCAGTGGTTTTTATCTTGGTAGATAAACAGGCCGCATTGGTCAAAATAGGTACTCGAGGCAAAAGATACCTTGGCTTTCAATGTCCAGTATTGTTCCTTGCTAGCAACCACGATGGCCGGCGCATTGTCATACTCCAGGCCGTAATAGGTGCCTCGCCAGAAGTCGGTATCGGGCGTGGTATGGATAATGATTTCCTGGTCGCTGATGGATGATCGTTCGGGGACGTTGATCCAGGTCCAATCAGAAATATTCAGTTCTTTCATGTTTTTATTTGCCGAAAAACCAATGGTTTATTTCACTGTGTCGATGAACGTGTAAATCCGCTGCGCTAAGGTCCTGCTGCCCTGAATTGGGATTGAGCAAACCCACGCAAAACATGCTGGCGGCTTTTGCCGCCGCCACGCCATGGGCGGCGTCTTCAATCACCACACAGGATGAGGGCGAGATGCCCAGGCGCTTGGCGGCCATGAGAAAAATCTCGGGATCCGGCTTGCTGTGCGTAACGTCATCGCCACACACGATCTCACTGAAAAAAAGGTGCAGCCCGGCGTTACGTAAAATCAGCTCAACCTGTGTTCGAGGTGAAGAGGAGGCGACGGCACAAGGTATTCCCGCTCTCTTCAATGCGTCGAGAAGTTCTGTCACGCCTGGCATGGGCGGCAGGGGCGCTGAATTCAATACGTCCATCAACTGCCGGTGATGCTCCGCCATGAGGCAGTCCAGATCGTCTGCAAGCCCGTATTCGGTTTTGATGGCGCTCCACATATGACGCTGCGTGGTGCCTACAAAACGCGACAGTTGTGCCTCATCAAGCACCACGCCATGGCGCGCATAGGAATGTCTTTCCTGTTCCATATAGACCGGTTCACTGTCCACCAGCACACCGTCCATATCGAAAATGAACCCTTGAAAAGCCGGCATCAATGCGCACGCCGCTGTTGAGGGTCACGCTTGAAGTGCAGGAAGTTATAGTGTGAACGCGCTTCAAACTCATGCAGCTTGAAGGATTTGGTCATTTCAATATCTTGAAATCCTTCGCCATCTATGAGCGTGGTGGTGTCTGATCCGCCAATGATGATAGGTAATTGCATGAGCATGATTTCATCGACCAAGTCGAGATTGAACACCTGCCAATTCAGCTGGCCGCCACCTTCAACCATGATGTGATTTATTCCGCGGGCTTCCAGCATGGGGAAAAGCTGTTTGAAGTCGACACGTGCGGTGCCTGCAAACAACACCTCTTTACCATGGGCGCGGATTTGCTCGATCATCTCGTGCTCACGCGCCTGCTCTGTGGTCGCGATGATCGTTCGCTCGGGAGAACTCAGGATTTTTGCCGATGCTGGAAAGTTCAGGGATGTCGTCGGAATGATACGAACAGGGTTGCGACCGGTTCCGTAGCGATTGGTCAATTGAGGGTCGTCGGTGATAATCGTATTACGACCGACCATGATGGCATCGACTTCACCGCGAAATTTATGAATGAACCGCATGTCTTCATCGTCGAAATGCTGAAAGAGCGGTTTGCTGGAGGCTTCATTGCCGAGCGTCAGTTTGCCATCGATGGAAATCTGGCTGAATACAGTAACTTTCATAAAGGGTCTACTTGAAGGGGGGGTTAGCTTTAGCGTGACAGGTGCTTGGGATTGGGTGTGAAGACGCTTTTTATCGTGGGTGCGCAAGGATCATTCAACAAACTGTCAAATGCTGCAGAATAAGCTTCAAGGGGATAACGATGGGTGACTAGCTTTCCAAGTTCGGGAAGCCTGTGGGCAATGCGCAGCGCCCGGGGGAAGTGCTGGTTGTACTCGCCCGCGGCGATGATACTGATGGCATTGACCAGGAAATGTTTTGCAGGCAGCGAATATTCATAATTCCCGTTGAATCCGAACAGGACAATCCTGCCACCTCGGGCAACCCGGCTGGCGGCTGTCTCGAGTTGATTACCCACGGTATCGATGACAACGTCGTATTTTTCGTGGTTTTGCCCAAGGCACTCAAGTTCCTCAGGGCGCACGATGTTCAAACCCAGGGCGTGTCCGAATTCGATTCGAAAGGTATTCAAATCGGTAGCACATGTATGGACGCCCATCGCGCGCAACAGTATTTGTGCGACCAGGCTCATGGGGCCCGATCCTAGAAGCAACACACGTTCCCCCGCTTTGATGGAAGCTTGTTCAATGTTGTTCAAGATACAGGCTACGGGTTCAACCAAGACGGCTGTTTCCCAACTCATGTCGTCTGGGATGCCGTGTACAAAACGCTCGTGTGTTATGAATCGCTCCGCAAATGTACCGTGCTTGTTGACACCGGCGATGTTCAGGGCCGCATGTGAACCACCACTGCATAGATGGGTTTTAGCGGCGTTGCAATGTTCGCAGTTGCCGCAGTATTCGTTGGGGTCTATCACCACACGCATCCCTTTTCGTATGCGTTTGACACCGGCCCCTACATTGACAACGACGCCGACCGCTTCATGACCACGGACGATTCCCACCTGTCCTTCTTCACGCCCGGACAATACCGCCAGGTCTGTTCCGCAAATACCGGAGAGTACAATGTCTATTTCTATACCATCGGCGGGTAGCGTTTTGCACGCTTCGTGACTCACCAAACTCAACGTTCGTGCGCTCACTAAACTGATTGCCTTCATATACCCATCAGCGCTCTATTCGATTTTTTGATGAAACATGCCAACTGGAGAACCCGCTCTGCTGTATCTGGAGCGGCCTGCGGACGTGAAGCCCGGTTCATCCATTTGGAAACGGCTGGCATTATGCAAGGCTGACCGAGTTGGTTTCAGTTGAAAAAGAATTACCGATAACGACATGATGATTCATGTTGTTTCAGCTGGGTCCTCCAGGCACCGTAAAGACAGGCTGCGCAGAGTCGTTTTCTAAGTTGGCAGGGTGCGAATATTATTATTTGGACACAACTTGCGCCGCACAATTAATCAACTAAGGTAAAAAACCTTTTACCCCTCGAGGCTGTGCACCAGGTTTTCAATCGCTTCCAGGGCGGCCTCATCCGGTGGCTCCGGTGTTGGATGCGCGTTGCGTATCTGGTACGCGAGACGGTATTCACTGGGCGTGCAACTGGCGTATTGCTTGAAGGCGCGAGCGAAGTAGGACGGGTCCTTGAAGCCGGCCTCGTAGCCGATGCTGGTGATGGGCATCTGGCTGTTATCGAGCAACTCCTTGGCGAAACTCATGCGTTTGTTCAGCACGTAGTCGGTGAAACCGAGCCCATTGGCTTCCTTGAACACCCGGCTGAAACGAAACGTCGTCATGCCGCAACGCTTGGCCAGGTCGCGCTGATCGATGCTGTCGCGAAAATGCTGGTCGATGTACAGCATGATGTGGCTGAGGGCCTGGTGCTTCTGGTGCCCGGAGGTCAGGCGAATGCTGTCCGGCAGGGTCGGGGAGTGGTCGATCTGCGAGGTCTTTGCTCGGCCATTGGCATTGCGGCGCAGTTCGCACAGTTGCACGACGGCGGTGAGGTAGCGCTTTTTCTCGGCGGCGGACAAGGGCAGCACCATGTATTCCCAGACGCTGGAGCGCATGGCCCACACCGCCAACTCTTCGGAGTGCTGCACGGTGAACATGGTGATGGGCGTGCCAGGAGCGGTTCGCTTGATCTCCAACAGGCGTCGCAGGCCCGGCGTGTCCGGGCGATCGAAATGGATGCAGATCATGTCGACCTGTTCCGCGCTGGGCAGCATGGCGTTTTTTGCCAGCGTGCAGTCGCACGTGTCCTGGAACAGGGAGACGAGTTCCTGGGTGGACCGATCATGGGTCAGATCGACCCATAACAGCGTTGGCTTTGCAGTCGGATTGGACGCCATAGGACGACTACCCACAGGTGCTTGCTGCCCTTTAGCTAGCAGTATTGCCACTGTGCCATCATTTCGCCGAATAAATTTTTAGAAAAGTCCGATCGTTTAGCGCCGTCCGTCGTCATGGAACGCCCGTTCGCGTTGCCCAGGCTGGATTTCCCGCCCGGCGCCTTTCCTGTCCGGCGCAAAAAAATCCTAGCGATGTGCAAAATCCTCCTAACGGCGATGACCACCTGCTGACTAGGGTTGCATCAGGCAGTTCGCAATGTACTGCCCTTGATAAAACAACCCGATGAGGTGTGCGAAATGACTCTTCAAACAATCAAGGCTTCGGTGCTGAAGTTCGCCAAAGATGAAGATGGCCTGACCATTGTGGAATACGCCGTGGCCGGTGGGTTGATCACCGTATTGGTGGCCGCCGCGTTTGTGCTTCTGGGCGGCGCCGTGAACACCAAGATCCGTGCGCTGTGCCAGGCGGTCAACGGCAACGTTGCCTGCTGACAGCGGCAACTTGCAGTGAAGGGGGCACGGTCACTTTCAAGGAAAACCGCTTGCGACTCTTTTGCAGTGAGTACAACGAATCAATCAAATGGACTTCGCGCTGTCCCCTCCCATCAAGTTCGTAACAGTACTTCTGACCCGCGTGAGGTTCATGAATGACTCTCCAGACAATAAGCACTTCGATCAGCAAGTTCGCCAAAGATGAAGACGGCCTGACCATCGTTGAATACGCGGTGGCGGGGGGCTTGATCACGGTGTTGGTGGCAGCGGCATTCGTCCTTCTGGGCGGTGTAGTGGATACCAAGATCCGTGCGTTGTGCCAAGCCGCCAATGGCAACGTCGCCTGCTAACGATAATCACACTAGGGAGACGCATCATGTCCATGGAATTGCTGGTGTCGACGGTACTGCTGCTGGGACTGCTGGGTGTGGCGGTGGTGAGCGATCTGCTTCGCCACCGCATCCCCAACACGCTGGTTCTGTTGGGCCTTGCCCTGGGATTGGCCGGCCAGGTGTATACCGGCGGGATCGGCGGCCTGGGTGACAGCCTGTTGGGCATGCTGATCTGTTTCGCGCTGTTCCTGCCCATGTACGCCGTCGGTGGCATGGCCGCCGGTGACGTCAAGCTGATGACCATGGTCGGCAGCTTCCTGCCTTTTCATTACGCACTGTGGGCGGCGCTGTTCAGCCTGATCGCTGGCGGTGTGTGCGGTTTCCTGATCGTCCTGGCCCGCGGCCAACTGCTCCAGACCCTGGGACGCTACTGGTTGATTGTACGAGCCCAGGCCTATCTGGCGCCGACTTCGGACGAAGTGGCAGGCAAACCCTTCCCCTATTCAATTGCGATCCTGATCGGCACTTTGAACAGCGTTTACTGGCAACTGGTTGCCGGCGGCTGGGGAGTCTAGTCATGCACGTCATCAACGATAGCGATGCCTACCCCAGCGAACGGGAAGCGGTGCAACGCCTGGCACCCCAGCCATGCACCATTCGCGACACAGGCCTGACCGACAGTTTTCTGGGGGAGCTGGTGTGCAAGCATCTGCACGACGCCGGTGTGCTGGACATATCGCGGCTGGTGGAGCGCCTGGCCCTGACCGGCGCGGTGTTGGAGGAAGTCCTGGCGTTCCTGCGCAAGGACGGTCGTGTCGAAGTGCTGGGCCAGTTGGGGCAAACCAGTGGGCAGACGCTGCGTTATGGCCTCACCGAGCGCGGCCGCAGTTCGGCCCGTGATGCCCTGGCCCGCAGTGGCTACATCGGCGCGGCGCCGTTCCCGGTGAGCACGTATCGCTCGCTGATCAAGATCCAGACCATCCACCACGGTCGCATCACCGCCAAGGACATGAACCAGGCCTTGGCCGGCCTGGTGCTGAGCCAAGGCATGCTCGACCAGTTGGGCGTCGCCCTGAATTCCGGGCGGGCGATCATGATCTATGGGCCGGCGGGTACGGGTAAAACCTATGTCAGCAGCCGATTGATCCGGCTGTTCGCCGAGGCCATCTGGGTGCCCCATGCCATCGTCATCAACGAATCGGTGATCGAGATCTACGACCCGCAGGTGCACCAGCGCCTGGACGACAATGGCCAAGCGAACAACCTGATGCTCAACGAAGGCATCGACCGCCGGCTGCTGTGCTGCAAGCGCCCGATCGTCATCACCGGCGGCGAGCTGAGCATGGAGCAGTTGGACGTGCGCTACGACCCGTTCACCCGGCAATACCAGGCTGCGTTGCAGCTCAAGGCCAGCAACGGCCTGTTCATCATCGATGACATGGGGCGCCAGCGCATGGCCCCCGCTGAGTTGCTCAATCGCTGGATCGTGCCCATGGAGGAGAAGCGCGATTTCATCAACCTGGGCGGCGGTCGGCATTGTGAGCTGCCGTTCGACCTGGTGCTGGTGTTTTCCACCAACCTCAATCCCCTCGAACTGGCCGACGAGGCCTTCCTGCGGCGCATTGGCTACAAAGTGCAGTTCGGCTACCTCAAGCCCGAGGATTACGAACGCATCTGGCGCCAGGAGTGCGAGCGCCTGGGCATCCCGTATGACCCGCTGTTGGTGCGCCATGTCCTGCAGCGGTTGTATGCAAGCGAAGGCATGCCGCTGGTGCCTTGTCATCCCCGTGACCTGTTGAACATGGCGCTCGATCGCCAGCGTTACCTGGGCGGCTCCGGCCCCCTGTTGCCGCAAGAACTGGAATGGGCCTGGCACAACTACTTCGTTCAGCTCGACTTCCTTTGATCTGGAGATACCGACATGAGCTCTCGTACGCTTCCGCTGATTGGCGTTTCCCTGGTAATGGGCCTTGGTGCCGCATGGATGGCTGACGCCTGGCTGAGCGCACGCCTCAACGCGTCTCCCGATGATCATCTGCGAAGCGTGGTGGTCGCCACGGTGGAAATCCCCTTCGGGCAAATGGTCGAGGCCCAGCAAGTCACCACGGTGCGCATGCCCATGGACACGATCCCGGACGACGCTTTCGATGCCAGCGAACAGGCCGTGGGCAAGATCGCCACCTTCGACATTCTGCGCGGCGACATCGTGCGGGGCGCACGTCTGAGTGAGCACTTGGGCGGCAGCACCCTGGCTTCGCTGATCGCGCCGGACAAACGCGCCATTTCGGTCCGCGTGGATGATGTGGTCGGCGTGGGTGGCTTTCTCTTGCCGGGCAACCGGGTCGACGTACTGGCGACCAAGACCACCAGCGCCGGCAGCAACAGCGCCACGTCCCGGACCATCCTGGAGAACCTGCGGGTGCTGGCGGTGGACCAGACGGCGGGCACCGACAAGACCCAGCCGGTGGTGGTGCGGGCCGTGACCCTGGAAATGTCGGTCACCGAAGCCGAAGCACTGGTCACTGCGCAAACCGAAGGCAAGCTGCAACTGGCGCTGCGCAACCCATTGAACCTGGAGAAGAAGGCCGTGGCCGTTGCGCCGCCAGCCCCTGCGCCGGTCATGGCGATGGCGGCCACCCCGGTGCCAAAACCTGTGGTGCAGCGCAGTGCCAAGTCGCCAGGCGGGGCGATCACGCTGATCCGCGGCGTTGAAAGCAGCGTGATCAATGTCCGCTGAGTGACGCCCCCATGCCAGGCCCGCCCGGGCCGTGGCGATGCCGATCCTCAAACGTTGTAGATGAGGGCTCGATGATGAATGCCAATATCCGGCGCCAGGGAGGGGCGGTGAGTGTACTGATGGTGATCGCGCTGGTAGCGATTTCCATGATGGCGGCCTTGGCCCTGGATGGCGGGCACATGCTGCTGAACAAGACGCGCCTGCAAAATGCGGTGGATGCCGCGGCCTTGGGCGGCGCCAAGACCCTGAGCCAGGTGAGTGGCGGCATCAACATGGCCAGCACCACCCGCGCGGCGGCCCTGGACACGCTGAACAGAAATGCCAACGCCTCAGGCAACACCGAGCTGGCCACCGCGGTCGCCGGCAACCCGGGCACGTTTGCCGTGGTGGAACTGTCCAGCAGCGTCTATGGCCCGTTCTCCTATCCCGGGCCTACCGATGCCAAATACGTGCGGGTGTCGGTGTCCAGTTATCAATTGAACGGGTTTTTCTGGAGTTTCGTGCAAACGATGGGCAGCGTCGGCTTGGGCAACAAGCGCGTGGCGGCGATTGCAACGGCAGGTCCCAGCCCCACCTCGCCTTGTGACCTGGCGCCGTTGATGGTGTGTGGCGATCCCACTCAATACAACCCTGGCGCCGGCAACTTCTGGGGGTACCAATTTGGCGACCTGGAGGTCTTGAAAACGGCGGCGGGAAACACATCGCCCATTGGGCCGGGCAACTTCCAATTGCTGGATTTCGGCTCGGGCGGCAGTGCGGTCCGAGAGGACCTGGCCGGCGGTGGCTCGGTTTGCCGCAGTGTCGGGAGCGACGTCCAGACGGCGCCGGGCAATAAAGCCGGCCCTACTTCCCAAGGCTTGAACACGCGCTTCGGTATCTACAATGGTCCGGTCAGTTCTTCGGACTACCCACCGGACCTGGTCACGGCGTCGAGCACCCCGGCGATGACCTACAACGATGCGCTCTCCCAGGCGCAGTACAAAGGCCAGCCCGTCACCTCGAGCAACGGCGATCTGTCGGCGGGCGGCGAGGCGATACAGGACTACAACGACTGGCGGGCCCAGGTCGCCGCCTGTGTGGCGGGAGGCGCCAGCGGTTGCCAAAGCAACGGGGTTTTCGAGCGCCGGATGTTGAAGATCGTGATCGGCGATTGCGCCGGGAAACTGAGCGGCTCGACGTCGATTCCAGTCTTGGGATTCGGCTGCTACTTCGTCGTACAGCCGGTGGACGGCGGTGGTTCGGAGTCCATCATCTTCGGCCAGTTCGTTCAGGAGTGCGAAGGCGATAACGTACCCGGTCCTACACCCTCCACCGATGCCGGCCCGCAGATCATCCAACTCTACAAAACCTATCTCAACGGCAGCGGCACGCCGAGCACCGACTCGTAGGAGGCGTCATGGGACTTTCTCAGTTCAAACCCGCGCAAGCCCAACAAGGCGTGGCGCTGGTGGAGTTCACCCTGGTGCTGCCGTTGTTGCTGTTGTTGCTGCTGGCCTTCGGCGAGTTCGGCCGCATGCTCTACCAGTACAACGTGCTGTTGCAGGCCAGCCGCGATGCCGACCGCTTCGTCGCCAGCCAGGCCTGGAACTCCACCCTTGGCACCGTCGCCTTGGGCAGCACGCTCCTGACCCAGACGAAAAACGTCGCGGTGTATGGCGTGCCCAACGCGACCGGAACCGCCGTGGTGTCAGGCTTGACCACGGCGAATGTACAGGTCGCCGCCGAGGGCATCGATCATGTGCGCGTCACCATCACCTACACCTTCTGCCCGGTGATTGGCGCGGGCAACTGCGCGGGTTCGATCCCAGGTTTTTTCGGCAATGCCATTCCACTGGGCATCCAGTTGGTGGCGACCACTGTCATGAGGGCGCTGTGATGAGTCACAAGCACATGCGCGGCACTTACATCGTGGAGTTTTCCTTCGTGGGCTTGCTGGTGTTCATCCTGCTGTTCGGCGTGGTGGAAATGGGCCGGCTGTACTTCACGGTCAATGCGCTGGATGAAGCGGCGCGCCGTGGCGCGCGGCTGGCGGCGGTGTGCAATGTCCGCGATCCGGTGGTCTTGCGCCGGGCCATCTTCAACGCCGCGACGGATGCTGGCACCAGCCAACTGATCAGCAACCTGGCGACCTCGAACCTGGCGCTGACCTACCTGGACGTCAACGGCGCCGTGGTAGCGAACCCCACCGACACGTCCGGCGCCACCGGCTTTCGAGCCATTCGCTATGTCCAATTGAGCGTGCAGAACTTTGTTTTCAACCTGTTCATTCCCGGCTTGGGCGTGCCCATTACCTTGCCCACGTTCAGGGCAACCTTGCCACGCGAAAGCCTTGGGCGTCATTCCGATTCCGGGGAGATCACACCATGCTGAACACCAGGGAAAACCCGCTTTCGACCTCCGCTGGCAGAGCCGGGCTGCGGATACTGATCAGCAGTCGCGATGCTACGTCCCTGCGCGACCTGCAGTGCGTCTGCCAGCGCATGCCAGGCCTTGAGGTGAGCACGCGCCTGGTCAGCAACGGCCATGTCGATCCGCTCTACGGCCTGGACCGCATGCCCGACCTGCTGCTGTTGCGCGTCAGCCATCTGTGGCGCGAAGAACTGTCGGCGTTGCTGCAACGGCCCGCCCATGAACGTCCGCCGATGCTGGTGTGCGGTCCCTTGGGCGAGCAGGAGGGCATGCGCCTGGCGATGCAGGCCGGTGCCCGGGATGTGCTGCCCGAACCCGTCGCCGATACGGAACTGGTGGCGACGCTGAATCGCCTGGTGACGGAAGTCCGTCTCGGCAACGGCAACGAAGGGAAGCTGGTCGCGGTGATCAGCGCCAAGGGCGGCTCGGGCGGAACCCTGGTGGCGTGCAACCTGGCCCAGCAGCTCAGCGCCCGGGCAGGCAATACGCTGTTGCTGGACATGGACCTGCAATTTGGCAGCGTGACCCATTACCTGGACGTGGCGCAGTCCCACAGCCATCTGGAAGTGCTGCAGCAGATCGATGAGATGGACAGCGTCGCGCTGCGGGGTTTTTGCAGCCACTTCAGCCCGACCCTGCACGTCCTGGGAGGCCGGGCCGGTGAGTTGTGCCTGCCCCAGGATGCCCAACCCGAACAGCTCGACGCCCTGTTGCAACTGGCCCGCGCCAGTTATGACTGGGTGGTGGTGGACCTGCCGCGGCAGATCGATCACCTCACCGGTTCGGTACTGGAACAGGTGGACCGGGTGTACGTGGTGGTGCAACAGAGCGTCAGCCACCTGCGCGATGCCAGCGCCCTGGTGCGGATCCTTCGCGAAGACCTGGGCGTGCGCGGGGAGCAGTTGCAGATCGTGATCAACCGCTATGACAAAAACGCCGCCGTCAGCCTCAAGGACATCGGCGAGGCCCTGCGCTGCGCGAACCTGTCGAAATTGCCCAATGACTTCAACCTGGTCAGCCAGAGTCAGAACACTGGCGTGCCGTTGGGACTGCATGCGCCGAAGGCGGCCATCACTGCTGCCCTGCGCGATTTGACCGAAGACCTGGTCGGTCACCAGATGGCCACGGACAAGGGCCTGCTTAAACGTGCCTTCAACCGTTTTTTCGGGGGATGACCCATGATCAGCGACTTTCGTAACCGCTTGCGCAAACAGCCCGCCAAACCTGGCGCCACCGCAGGCGCCCAGCCCAGCGACGGCCTGCCGGACCCGACGGACGCCTTGATGGCCTGGGAGCAGGCCATCCCCGACGTGCTGTATGAAACCCGCAGCCAGGTCACCCCGGTGGAGGCCGAATGGCGGGAAAAGATCTACCAGCAACTGCTCAGGGTCATGGACCTGTCGTTGCTCGATGCCCTCGAGCAGGCCGAGGCCGCGCGGCAGATCCGCGATATCTGCCAGCGCCTGCTCGAGGAACATTCGGCGCCAGTGAGTACCGTCAGCCGGCAGTTGATCATCAAGCAGATCACCGACGAAGTGCTCGGTCTCGGGCCGCTGGAACCGCTGTTGGCCGACCATAGCGTGTCCGACATCCTGGTCAACGGGTTTGCCTCGGTCTATGTCGAGCGCTTCGGCAAGCTGCAACGCACCGACGTGCGGTTTCGCGACGACCAGCATTTGCTGAACATCATCGACCGCATCGTGTCCAGCCTGGGGCGCCGTATCGACGAGTCTTCGCCGTTGGTGGACGCCCGGCTCAAGGACGGTTCACGGGTCAACGCGATCATCCCACCCCTGGCCATCGACGGTCCGAGTATGTCGATTCGGCGCTTCGCCGTGGACCTGCTCAACACCGACAGCCTGATCCAGGTCGGCACCATGACCCCGGCCATTGCCTTGCTGCTCAAGGCTATTGTTCGCGGGCGCCTGAACGTGTTGATCTCCGGCGGGACCGGCAGTGGCAAGACCACCATGCTCAACGTGCTCTCCAGTTTCATCCCCCACAACGAGCGCATCGTCACCATCGAGGATTCGGCCGAGCTGCAACTGCAACAGCCCCACGTGGTGCGCCTGGAAACCCGGCCGTCGAACATCGAGGGGCGCGGCGAGGTGAGCCAGCGGGAACTGGTGCGAAACAGCCTGCGCATGCGCCCGGACCGGATTGTCATCGGTGAGGTGCGTGGCGCCGAGGCGATGGACATGCTTACGGCGATGAACACCGGCCACGACGGTTCGCTGACCACCATTCACGCCAACACCGCACGGGATGCGCTGGGGCGAATCGAGAACATGGTGTCGATGACCGGTGCGACATTTCCGATCAAGGCCATGCGTCAACAAATTGCCTCGGCCATCGATGTGGTGATCCAACTGGAGCGTCAAGAAGACGGCAAACGACGCGTGGTCAGCATGCAAGAGATCAATGGGATGGAAGGGGAGATCATCACCATGACCGAAATTTTCTCCTTCGTGCGCCAGGGCATCGGCGAGCACGGCGAGGTGCTCGGGGAATATCGGCCCAGCGGCATGATCCCGGCCTTCCGCGATGTGCTGGCCAAGCGCGGCATCGAGTTGCCGCTGACCTTGTTTCGCCCTGAGTGGATGGAGGGCCGCACGTCATGAACAACATCCCCAGTGAGTTCATCCTGATTTTCCTTGGCATGGTGTTCATCGCCGTGTTCCTGCTGTCCCAGGGCGTGGTGGTGCCGGTCTTCGGCGAAGCCGGCAAGATGCGCAAGCGTATTCGCGGTCGCCTGCATGTGCTGGAGAAGGCCAACCATTTACCCAACATGCAAACCGTGTTGCGGCAGAAATACCTGACGCGTCTCTCACCCCTGGAAGCCCGTCTGGAACAACTGCCGTTCATGGCCACCCTGACGCAACTGATCGAACAGGCCGGCCATGAATACCGGGCTTATCGGGTCATGCTGCTCGGTCTGATCCTGGGGACGGCGGCCGGTGCCTTAGTGCTGACGGTCTCGCCGGTCTGGTGGATGGCGCTGCTGGCGGCATTTGCGCTGACCTGGGCGCCGGTGTTGAAAATCCTGCGTGACCGCAACAAGCGCTTCGCCGCGTTCGAGGAAGGTTTGCCGGATGCGCTGGACGCCATGTGCCGTGCCTTGCGCGCCGGACACCCGTTCAATGAAACCCTGCGTCTGGTCGCCGAGGAGCACAAGGGGCCGGTCGCCCAGGAATTCGGCATGACGTTTTCCGACATCAACTATGGCAACGACGTGCGCCGGGCCATGCTCGGGTTGCTGGAGCGGATGCCGAGCATGACGGTGATGATGCTGGTGACCTCGATCCTCATCCACCGCGAGACCGGCGGCAACCTGACCGAAGTGCTGGAACGCCTGAGTCGGCTGATTCGCGGGCGTTTCCGGTTCCAGCGCAAGATCAGGACATTGTCGGCGGAGGGGCGCATGTCGGCGTGGGTGCTGGTGGCGATCCCGTTCGTGCTGGCGATCGCCATCGTGCTCACCAGCCCCAGCTACATGCCTGTGCTGATCAATGACCCCATAGGGCACAAGCTGATCATCGGCGCGTTCTGCGCCATGTTGATCGGGATTTTCTGGATAAGAAAGATCATCCGGATCCAGGTTTAAGCGCTGTTGCGCCGAGAGGTTTCAGTCATGGACTTTTTGCTCGGATTGTTAAGTCGGTTGACCGGCAACGAAGAACTGGCACGGCTGTTGTTCATCGCTGCGATTGGTCTCAGCACGGTGCTGGCGGTCGTCGCGCTCCTGCTATTGATGCTGGGCCTGCAGGATCCGGTGCAGCGGCGTCTGGCGCTGATCAAGCGCGGTTACGCTGGCAACACGGTGGGGCAGGAGGCGCCCAGTAACCTGCAGTTGCTGTTGGAGCGGGTCGGCCAGCGCTTTGCTTCCACCGACCAGGCCCACACGTCCGCCACCCAGACCTTGCTGACCCACGCCGGTTATCGGTCTGCCTCGGCGGTGCAGATGTATTGGGCCGTGCGCCTGATGTTGCCGTTGTCGATGGTCGGCGTAGCGTTGTTGCTGCTGCCGATGATCAAGGTTTCAGTGGCCATCGGCCTGCTGGCGGTGACCCTGGTGGCGGGCATTGGCTGGTTGCTGCCGGCGATCTACGTCGGCAAACGCAAGCAGGCGCGTCAAGGCCGGCTGCGCGCGGCGTTCCCGGATGCACTGGACCTGATGGTGGTCTGCGTCGAGTCGGGCCTGGCCCTGCCCACGACGATTGAACGGGTGGCTGAAGAAATGTCGGTCAGCCAGGTTGAGCTGGCCGAGGAACTGGCGTTGGTCAATGCGCAGATCCGGGCGGGCATCACCAGTACCGAGGCGCTCAAGCAACTGGCCGTGCGCACCGGCCTGGAGGATATCCAGGGCCTGGTCAGCTTGCTGGCGCAAAGTATCCGTTTCGGCACCAGCGTGGCCGATACCCTGCGGATCTACGCCGATGAGTTTCGCGACCGGCGTACACAGGCCGCGGAAGAAATGGGCGCCAAGATCGGCACCAAGCTGATCTTCCCGCTGATCTTCTGCCTGTGGCCGAGCTTCTTCCTGGTCGCCATCGGCCCGGCCATGATCGGCGTGTTCAGGGCCTTCGGGAATATGTAGATCGGTGAGTGTCCATAAGTCTTGTGTTCACCACAGGCCCATTGTGGGAGCGGGCTTGCTCGCGAAGGCGGCCTGACGGCTGGAGTTGCTCTTGTTGACTGAGTACATATCCATTGCTGCGGTAACGGCTGCTTGGGGTTTCGCCCTGACGGCGACTCACTTTCGAAAATCCGGAAGCCGGCCCAGGCGAAAGTAAGCAAAGCGCTTTTTGCCCCACCACTCGGTGCCTCGCCTAGGCTCGGCATGCCCGAACGAAGGCATTGCTCCATGGGCCCGCCGCGAAGGGCCATCCATGGCCCAGCGCGGCTATCCCGGCATCCATGCCGGGATGCCCACTACGCAATACCTACGTTCGGCCATCGTGGTTAACGGGGCGCCCGAGATCAACATCCACCCCGAGGCGGCCTAGTAGCCGACCTGGCTCTCGCGGTCGTACACCCCATCTGTTTGAGCAGGACCTGTGGGAGCAAAGCTTGCTCGCGATAGCGGTGGTTCAGTCAATGAAGATGTTGGCTGTCAGTCTGCCTTCGCGAGCAAGCTCGCTCCGACAAGTGATCCTGGGTGTTCATGAGTCTTGTGCTCAGCGCCGGCCCATTGTGGGAGCGAGCTTGCTCGCGATAGCGGTGGGTCAGTAATGAAAGTGTTGAATGTCAGTTCGCGATCGCGAGCAAGCTCGCTCCCACAGGTTTACTCCTGTCTGCCGACCGTTCAAACCAAAAGACCACAGCCTCCGGGAGTGCCTGCATTCGATCCATGTAGGCACTTCCGGAGGCTGTGGTCTTTCGTTTGCCGCGTGTTTCATTTGCTGCTGGTGATCTCTCCACCCGAGTCCTGGTCAAAGAACTCCGGTATCGGATAGTTGAAGCTGTTGAGCCAGCGCTGCATGGCCATCTCGCGTTCGGCGGCCGAGGCGGTTTGCAGGTTGGTGGAGGCCACTACGCCGCGAATCTGCAGTTGCATCCAGCTCTCGGTGCCTTGCTGTGCGGCCGAGGAGGGGCCTGGCTCAATGGCCCAGGCGGCGGTGGACAGGCTCACCATGCACACGATCATCAATTGTTTGGTCATCATTTCCTGAACTCCTCGTAACGCTCTACTTGACCGCGCCGGTTGAGGCATCGACGACCTCGGTCAGGCGGTTGGCGGGTGACGTCGCTGCCTGAGTGGCCGAACCCCTGATTTTTTCCGCACGGGCCTGGGCATCTGCCACTTGCTGGGGGCTGAGCTTGGCCATGTTCGCGAGCTCGGCGGCCTGCTTCCAGTTGTCCTGGTAAATCAGCAGGGTCACCATGTTGAGCGCGGCCAGGGTGTCGGACTGCTGGAGCTCCATGGCGGTCATGAACTCGAAGCGGGCTTCTGAAATGCGTCGCTGATTGAGGTAGACGACCCCCAGGTCATTACGGATCTTGCCCTCGGTGGGGGCCATTTTCGCGGCGTGTTCGAGGTACTGCGTCGCGGCCGCATTGTCATTCTTGGCCGCCGCCAACTGACCCAGGCCATGTTCACCGTCAGCGGCCAGGCATGTCCCCAGCAGGCTTTTGTACAACGGTTCGGCTTCGTTGCGGCCCATCAGGCGCAGGACCCGAGCCTTGCGCAGGCGGACCTGGACCAAGTCCTCGGGCAAGCGTTCGAGGTTCGCCAGGCTGGCGTATAAACGGCCCTCGTTGGCCATGTCTTCGGCCATGTTCAAGGCCAGTTCCTGGTCGGCTCCGGGCTTGGCGCAATCGGCCGTGCGTGAAGCCTCCACGCCGTTGCTGGCACAACCGGCAAGCATCAAGGCCGCCGCGAGTGCGATCATTGTTTTCATGGGATACCCCTTGGCGAACCGTTGGCCGTCACACGCGTTGCACACCAGGCGCCGGTTCATTGGGAAAGCCCGCTGCGGTTGTCGAACTCGCCATGTTCGAGGAAGTACATGCGGTAGAAATTCGGGTCGTAATTACGCAGTTGCTCACCCGGCAAGGTCGGCAGTTGCGCGTCGGCCGCCAACGGTTGGACCAGGTGCGGCGTGACGATCATCAGCAGCTCGCGCTCTTCGCGGTTGATGGAGTTGTCACGAAAGAACGCGCCGAGAATCGGCACGTCGCCCAGCCCTGGAAACTTGTTCACTTGGGCGCTGTTGCGGGTGCTGATCAGGCCACTGATGACGAAACTTTCGCCATCGGCCAGGGCGATGCTGGTATCGGTACGGCGCACGGTGAGGGCTGGCACCAATGTCCCGGCGATGTTCACCGCGTTGGTGAAATCCAGCTCACTGACTTCCGGTGCCACTTTCAAGGCGATGCGATTCTTGCCGATGACGGTGGGGGTCAGGGTCAGGCGAATACCGAATTCCTTGTACTCGATGGACACATTGTCGCTGCCGGCACTGGGGACCGGGATCGGCACTTCGCCGCCGGCCAGGAAACTCGCGCTCTGCCCGCTGAGGGCCACCAGGCTCGGCCGCGCCAGGGTATAGGCAAAACCGCTGCCTTCCAGGGCGTTGATCATCAACAGGGTCTTACCGGTGGCGAAAGACAGGTTGAACATGTCGTTATTGACCGGCAATGAAGGCCGGACAACACCGCCGATGGTGGGCAAGGTCCTCGGCGAACCGAACAGGAAATTGCCACGGCTGCCGAAAATCGACGTCGAGGCTTCCTTGAGCTTGGTCCGGCTGACTTCAACGAAACGGATGTCGGTCTGTACCTGGGCGAGCAGCATCGGGTCTTCGGAAGGCATGCTCGCGGCGCCCGTCAGCGCCTCAGTGGCCCGGCCTTTGACAAAGACCATGCTCTGGCGCGGTATTTTCGAACAGTCGGTCCAGACCATCAGGCTGGTGGCGCCGGGCGCCAGGCCCGTGAGAATGAAGGCATCGCTGCCACTGGGCTGCACATCGGCGATTTTCGGGTCGCCGACAGCCAATTTCGTCACGGGGACGAGGATACGCAGTTCGCTCTGGAGCCCTTGGCCGACCTCGAAGGTCGCTGGCAAATTGTCCAATTGCGAACAATTTGCCGCTGCGGCCTGAGCCGCATCCAGGCCAAGGCCCATCCAGAACAGACCATGGATGAAATGTTTTAAAACGGGGGCGGTGCGCTGGGTCATGAAGTGATCCTCAATAAGAGGCCATCCCTAGGCTTACCATTGCCTCGGATCACTTAAGAGGCCCGGGCTACCCCTTTCCAACTCGCCAGACCTTTCATGAATGCCGGCTTCAGGCCTCGTCGCTACCAGCAAACGGGCGCATTACACCGGCCCGACTGAACGACAGGCAGCTGGCGAACAACGCTTCTGAGCCCCGGAACATCCGGGAATTGTCGAGGGCAGTGACAGTATCGATCAGGTCGCTTGAGGCACTTTTTAGCGGCCCCGTCCTCGCTTCTGTTCACGTTAGTTCAAGCATGGCAAAGCGCCACGCTCCAGGACAAAAAAATGACTAAAAGCTGACGGAAGGAAAAACTAATCAAACATGCGTCAATAATATGTCTTTTTGTGCGGTTTTCGGCTGACAAGTTCACAGGGAAAGAATCAGCCGTCCGGCAAAAAGAATCAGCACGACCCCCATGGTCCGCTCGAACCAATGGCCCATGCGCATGAAGACTTCCCGCACCTTGGCGCTGGAAAAAAACAGCGCCACGACCACAAACCACAATGCATTCACCATGCACATCCAGAGCCCATACAACGCCTGGATCTGCAGCGGTGTCGTCGCACTGATCAAGGTGGTGAAGATCGCCAGGAAAAACAGCGTGGCCTTGGGGTTGGTGGCGTTGGTCAGGAAACCGGTGACAAAGGCCTTGAAGGGCGTTTGTCCGGTAGCGGCCTGTTCGTTGTTCTGCTCTTTTTCAAGGGAGGACTTGGGTTGGCTGCGCAGCAGGCTGATGCCCAAGTAGAGAATGTAGGCGCCGCCCACGACCTTGGCGGCGGTCAGTAACCACGCAGTGGTGTGCATCAGCGCGCCGACGCCGAGCAAGGTGTAGAGGACATGCACCGAGATGCCGGCACCGATGCCCAGTGCAGTGCAGATACCGACCCATCGGCCGAAGCGAACGCTCTGGCGAATCGTTACGGCGAAATCGGGACCGGGCGCGACCACCGCCAGAAAGTGCAGGGTGGCCAGGGTCAGGAATTCACCAAGGTAGTTGGATAGCATTTCAGCTCCAAAAGGTCAGGGGTGAGGAGTCGCCGCGATAACCGACAAAAAAAGAAAGGCTCAGGCGTGGGGCGGCCACACCGGGGCTGACCGAATGCATGCATCGCGAATTGAACATGATGAAGTCGCCGGGTTGCGGTCGTACTTCCAGGGTTGGGCGGCCGAGCAGGGCGGGGTCGATGCCGTAGCTGTCGCCGCGCATTTCATCGAACAGCTCTGGCGAGACATGCTTATCCCACATTTGCAGCGCGCCACCTTCAGAGGGCATGTTGAGGTAGACGTTGCAGGCGAGCTGGGCTTGCAGGCTGTGGGCCTGAAAACTGTCGGGTGCATCCTTGGCGAAAATATCGTGGTGGGCCAGGAAGCACACGCCGGGTTTCACCACGCGAGACAGGCCTACGTACATCTTCCGGCCATAAAGGCTTTCCAGGTGTGCCCCCGCCGGCCAGGTTTCGTCGAGCATGCAGCGCAACGTGTCGACCGGCGAGGAGTAGGGTGCGCAGCGGTTGCGCAGCTCGACGATATTGCGACCGGCCTGGTTGAAGTAGTCCTCGATCAGTGGCGGCTGATTCTCGGCTTCGTAGAAGGCCATGCCGATGCGCCCGATGCTGGGGGCGTTGATATAACCTTCGAAACCGGGGGCGAGGATCTTGTTGCCAATTTCAATGGCCAACGATGGCGACAGGAAGTTTTTCAAGCGCACGGCGAGCACTTCGCCATCTATCAGTTTCTTGATGCACCACTGATCGAGGTGCTCGACATCAAGCATCATGAGACAGGTCCGTCTGAATAGGGGGAGGGGCCTGCGAGCGGTTCCTGGTCGCAAGGGTGGCGGGTATCAGGCCACGTGGTAATGCACCGACAGCGTGCCTTTCTTTTGCGAAAGCGAGGCGATGGTGACGGCTCCCAGTTCCTGCAGCCGTCGCACATGGGTGCCGCCGCAGCCGTAAGCCGTCAGCTCACCGAACCCGACTTCCCGGGTGCCTTGGCGAAGTGCGATCAGGCGAGGCAAGTCCTCGGCGATCCATGCATCGATGCCCTGCTGGATGATCGATGTGTCCAGCTCCTCGGGATGTTCCCCAGGCTGGAACTGCACGCGGCTTTCGCCGGGCCAGTGGTGGGCCTTGATCGGTTTCCAGCCACGGCTTTCGGCGAAATGGCCGATCAGGTGCCCGGCCGAATGCAGGCGTGAATTCAGCCGCCGCCGCTGCTCATCCACGCGGATCGCGGCCATGCCCGGGGTCACTGGGCGGTCGACGTAATGAATGATCTGTTGTCCGTCCTGAACGACGCGCAGTACTTGGCTGTCGCCGATCCATCCGGTGTCGCAGGGCTGGCCGCCGCCTTGGGGGTGGAACAAGGTGGCGCGCAGCACCACGGCGAATTCGTTTTCCTGGGGGCTGCAGTCCAGGACTTCCACATTGGCCTTGAGGTCATCGCTATGGAAAAAAAGGCGAAGCGTCATGGTCCATACCCACATCAGAAATTGTGACGGGATTATAGGTAGCGTGTAAAAGGGTGATAATCCGTTCAAATTTCAAAGGACTGTTGCACCATGAGCACAAATCTACCGTTGCCGTTGCTCGCCGAGATGGCGGTCTTCGTCAAGGTTGTGGAGACCGGCAGCTTTTCCGAAGCGGCCCGCCAGTCAGGCTCATCGCCGTCGGCCATCAGCCGTAGCATTTCTCGCCTGGAGAAAGCCCTGGCGACCCGATTGCTGCAGCGCACCACCCGCAAGTTGCGTTTGAGCGATGGCGGAGAAGAGGTGTTCAAGCGCTGCCAGGAGATGGTCGCCGCCGCTCGGTCGGTGATGGAAATCAGCGGCCAGTTCACCCAGGAAGCGGAAGGGCGCATTCGCGTCAGCGTGCCCAAGGCCGTGGGGCGTTTCGTGATTCATCCACACATGCCTGAATTCTTGCGCCGGTATCCGAAGGTCGATGTGGAGTTGTTCCTGGAGGACCGGCAGGTCGACCTGATCGATGATCACGTCGACCTGGCCATCCGGATTACCGATCAACCATCGGCCGGACTGGTGGGGCGCCAGTTGTTGACCATTGACCACCTGCTCTGCGCCACGCCGCAATACCTGGCGGAGCACGGTGTCCCTACGCATCCCCACGATTTGCTGGAGCACAGTTGCATTTACTTGGGCGAAACGCCCAATGATGCGCGTTGGAAATTCAAGAAAGGCAGCAAGTCGGTCACCGTAGGCGTGCGCGGACGCTACGCAGCCAATCACACGGGGGTACGGTTGGGGGCGGTCTTGCAGCACATCGGCATCGGTAGCCTGCCGTACTTCACCGCCCGTCATGCCTTGGAACAGGGCTTGATCGTGCAGGTGTTGGCCGACTGGACGTTCCTCGCTTCGTACCATGGTGGCTTGTGGTTGCTGCATTCGCCGACCCGCTACCTGCCGCCGAAGCTGCGAGTGTTCATTGATTATCTGGTGGAGTGCCTGGCGAAGGAGCCGACCTTGAACAAGGTGGGGGGAGGGGGACGTTCCAGCAAGGTCGCGGCGCACTATGAGTTGCCGGAAAGTGATGGGTTGTTCTGACGGGCCTCATCGCGAGCAAGCTCGCTCCCACACTGGCTGCGGTTGATCATGACCTTCTGTGGGAGCGAGCTTGCTCGCGATGAGGCCCATCCAGGCAACGCACTCCGGCAAGACCAAAAAAAGGCCCGCCGGTTTAACCGTGCGGGCCTTTCGCATGACGGATCGCAATCAGTGCTTGCTGTCCTGGTCCGACATCGCCAGCAGTTGCTTTTCCTGGTTCCAGTCAAAAGGCTCGTCGTTTTGCTCAGCTTCGAAACGACGTTCTTCCAGGGCCTGGTACAGGGCGATTTCTTCGTCAGGCATGTAATGCAGGCAGTCACCGGCGAAGTACCAGAGCAAGTCGCGAGGCACCAGGTGGGCGATCTGTGGATAACGGACGATCACTTGGCACAGGAGGTCCTGGCCCAGGTACTGGCTTTCGATCGGATCGACGGGCAATTGCGCGCGCAACTCGTCGAAGCGCTCCAGGAACAAGGCGTGGCTTTCTTCGGGCACCTGTTCGGCCTCACCCACGGCGACCAGGATGCTGCGCAAGTGGTCAAGCAAGACAAGGTGATCGGCAACGACATTGGACACGAGATAAGTCCTCAAGAGCAAAACGGGCGCAGGAGTATAAAGCCCTTGCGCCCGCTTTTATAGGTGAAGAGCTGTAGGTGAAGAGCTACAGGTGACGGCGTACCTGGCCATCAGTATCAACGGACCTTGTCTGGGGCCAGCGTCAGTTCGGCCTTGTCGAAATCATCCACGTCGATGACTTTGCGCCGCGCCGCCTCGGCCGCGTGCAAGGTCTGCGCTTCACCGGCTTGCAGCACACCGGCCTCCAGGGCCGCATCGATGAGGGGTTCGCCAGGCGCCGGATTGAGCTGACCCTGCTTGAGCGCACCGTGCAGTTTCTTGTGCAGCGGATGGGCGGCCGCCAGCAGGTCGGCGGCGTGTTGCAGGGCGCCCACCGGATCGTCGGTCGATTGCGGGCGATAGCAACCCTGCAGCAACTCTTCGAGAGTCGGGTCACCCTTGGGCCGGCCGATGACCGCGGCCACCTCGGCGTCGAGCCTGTCGCTCGGGCCCTTGTGACGCCGACCGAAGGGGAACACCACCAGGCGCAACAGGTAGCCCAGTACCCGGTTCGGGAAGTTGCTCAGCAGTTCATCCAGCGCACGTTCCGACTGGCCGAGGCTTTCTTCCATGGCCCAGGTGAACAGCGGTGTCATGTGGTCCGGCGAATCCAGATCGTGATAACGCTTGAGCGCGGCGGACGCCAGGTACAGGTTGCTCAAGACGTCGCCCAGGCGGGCCGACAAGCGTTCGCGGCGTTTGAGCTCTCCGCCCAGCAGCATCATGCTCAAGTCCGCCAGTAGCGCGAATGCCGCAGCCTGCCGGTTGAGGGCGCGGAAATAACCCTGGCTCAAGGCATTGCCGGGAGCCCTCTCGAAATGCCCCAGGCCCAGGTTGAGCACCAGGGTGCTGGCGGCGTTGCTGACGGCGAAACCGATGTGCTTGAGCAACAAGGCATCGAACTCGACCAGCGCCTGGGCCTTGTCTTCACGGGTTGCCAGGGCCATTTCCTTGAGGACGAACGGATGGCAGCGAATGGCGCCCTGGCCGAAGATCATCAGGTTGCGCGACAGAATGTTCGCGCCTTCGACCGTGATGAAGATTGGCGCACCTTGCCAACTGCGCCCCAGGTAATTGTTCGGGCCCATGATGATGCCCTTGCCGCCATGTACGTCCATGGCGTGGCTGATGCACTCGCGACCACGCTCGGTCAGGTGGTACTTGAGAATGGCCGACAGCACCGAAGGTTTTTCCCCCAGGTCCACGGCGTTGGCGGTCAGCATGCGTGCCGCATCCATCAACCAGGCGTTGCCGCCGATGCGCGCCATGGCCTCCTGGATACCTTCGAACGCCGACAACGGTACGTTGAATTGTTCGCGCACCTGGGCGTACTGGCCCGTCACCAGGCTGGTGAACTTCGCAGCGCCGGTGCCCACCGCCGGCAGGGAAATCGAGCGCCCGACCGACAGGCAGTTCATCAGCATCATCCAGCCCTTGCCGAGCATGGCCTGACCGCCGATGAGGAAGTCCAGCGGGATGAACACGTCCTTGCCCCAGTTCGGTCCGTTCATGAACGCGGCGCCCAGGGGCAGGTGACGGCGGCCGATATGCACGCCCGGGGTGTCGGTGGGAATCAAGGCGAGGCTGATGCCCAGGTCTTCTTCGTCACCCAGCAGGTGGTCGGGGTCATACGCCTTGAAGGCCAGGCCCAGGAGCGTGGCCACCGGGCCGAGGGTGATGTAGCGTTTTTCCCAGTTCAGGCGCAGGCCGAGGGTTTCCTGGCCCTCCCATTCACCCTTGCAGATGATGCCGGTGTCGGGCATCGCCCCGGCGTCGGAGCCGGCCAGCGGCCCGGTCAGGGCGAAGCAGGGGATATCGTCGCCGCGGGCCAGTCTCGGCAGGTAATGGTCGCGTTGCTCGTCGGTGCCGTAGTGTAGCAGCAGTTCCGCCGGGCCGAGGGAGTTGGGGACCATCACGGTGGAGGCCAGGTCGCCGCTGCGCGTGGCCAGTTTCATCGCGACCTGGGAGTGGGCATAGGCGGAGAAGCCCTTGCCACCATATTCCTTGGGAATGATCAGTGCGAAGAACCCGTGTTCCTTGATATGGGCCCAGGCTTCAGGGGGCAGGTCCATGGCCTGGCCGATCTGCCAGTCGCTGACCATCGCGCAGAGGGCTTCGGTAGGGCCGTCGAGGAACGCCTGCTCCTCCTCGGTCAGTTGCACCTTGGGGTAGGCCAGCAGCAAGTCCCAGTCCGGGCGGCCGCTGAACAGTTCGCCATCCCACCACACCGTGCCGGCATCGATGGCGTCGCGCTCGGTCTCGGACATGGGTGGCAGGGTTTTCTGGAACCAGTCGAACATCGGCGCGCTGAAATATTTGCGGCGCAGGTCCGGTAGCAGCAGCGGGGCCGCGACAGCCGCGAGCACCACCCAGAGGATCAGCATCAGCCAGCCGGGCGCATGGCTGAAAATGCCCATGGCCAACAGGTAGATCGCGACGATACCCAGCGCGGGCAGCGGGGCGGTGCGCCGATGCGCCAGCCAGGCGATCCCGACAACCAGGACCAGTATCCACAACAACAGCATATGTAATCCTCCGTGAACCAAGGCAAAACCGACCTTCAGAGCTTAGACGGCATCTGCAAAACCGGCAGTCGGCGCGATGTGATTGATTTCGTGGGAAACCCTGGTTGCATTGCGCCAGTCTGGTTGGCAACAGCCGTGGGAAATCGTTCGTTAACAAGGTGAGAAAACGCCATTGTTTGGCCGGAATGCCGTTATCGTTGGGCCGGGGCGGTGGATAAACTCGTGGTTTCCCGATGCCAGTTCACCACAACGATCTGGTTCGGCATTACCTGCGGTGATGTTTCCCGAGAGGTCTTTCCTTACATGCAGCAATACCTGAACCCCGGCCGCTTCATCGACAGCGATCATCCCGCGGTCATCGACTTCGCCGAAACCCACCGCGGCGCCGAGCGCGACCCGCGGGCCCAGGCGGTCAGCCTGTATTACGCCGTGCGCGAGGCGGTGCGCTACAACCCCTATACCTTCAGTCGCGACCCGGCGACCCTGTGCGGCAGTTATGCGCTGGCTGCGAGTGAAAGCTATTGCGTGCCCAAGGCCACCTTGCTGGCCGGCTGCGCCCGGCATTGCGGCATCCCGGCGCGTATCGGCCTGGCGGATGTACGCAACCACCTGTCCACCCCGCGTCTGCTGGAACTGCTCAGGAGCGACGTGTTCGCCATGCACGGTTATACCGAGCTGTACCTGAACGACCGCTGGGTCAAGGCCACGCCGGCTTTCAACCAGGGCTTGTGCGCGTTGTTCGACGTGGCCCCGCTCGAGTTCGACGGTCGCCACGACAGTGTCTTCCACCCGTTCAATCGGCAAGGGGCGAAGCTGATGGAGTACATCACCGACCATGGTCAGTTCGCCGACGTGCCCGAGGCATTCTTCTTCGAACACCTGGAGAAGTGCTACCCGCACCTGTTCGGCGAACAGGTGCCGCGCTTGCTCGGCGACATGCAGGACGATTTGAGTCGCGCCTGATCAGGCGTATGCTGCTGCGGCATTTATCCATCGAGGACGCCGTGATGCTGAAGATATGGGGCCGGAAAAATTCATCGAATGTGCGCAAGGCATTATGGTGCGCGGAGGAGTTGGGGCTGGCCTACGAGGCTATCGATGCGGGCGGGGCGTTCGGTGTGGTGGACACGCCCGAGTACCGCGCGAAAAACCCCAACGGCCGCGTGCCGACGATCGAGGACGACGGCTTCGTGCTGTGGGAGTCCAACACCATCGTGCGTTACCTGGCGGCCCGTCATGCGTCGGGATCGGCCTGGTATCCTGCTGACGTACAGGCCCGGGCCCAGGCTGAAAAATGGATGGACTGGACCACGTCCAGCTTTGCCGCACCGTTTCGCACGGTGTTCTGGGGCGTCTTGCGCACCCCGGCCGAACAACAGGATTGGACGGCCATCAACGCGGCGATCAAGGAGTGCGACGATTTGCTGGCCATAGTCGAGCGGACCTTGAGTGAACAGCCTTACCTGTCGGGTGATGAAATCGGCATGGGCGACATTCCCTTGGGCAGTTTCATTTATGCCTGGTTCGAGATGCCCATCCAGCGCGCCGAGCGGCCTGCCGTACAGGCCTGGTACGCGCGGTTGCAGCAGCGCCCGGCCTACCGAAAAGCCGTCATGACCGCGTTGACTTAATACCTACTATCAACACACTTGACTGTACTTGTGCGGCGACGCCAAGCACCATTGCCTTGGTGCGCCGTGTTGCATTGCTCGCCGCCCGCCCTTATCTATTCTTTTCTTCCCTCCCTTCTTGGTGCGTAATCCGATATGAGTTCCGCTCTGTCCATCCGGCAGCTAACCAAAACCTACGGCAACGGTTTCCAGGCCTTGAGTGGTATCGATCTGGACGTCGCCGAAGGTGATTTCTTCGCCTTGCTCGGCCCTAACGGTGCCGGCAAATCCACCACCATCGGCATTCTTTCCACCCTGGTGAACAAGACCAGCGGCACGGTGAACGTCTTTGGTCATGACCTGGACCGCGAGCCCGCAGCCCTCAAGCGCTGCATCGGCGTGGTGCCCCAGGAATTCAACTTCAACCAGTTCGAAAAGACCTTCGACATCGTCGTGACCCAGGCCGGTTACTACGGCATCCCGCCAAAGATCGCCAACGAGCGCGCCGAGCAGTACCTGACCCAATTGGGCCTGTGGGACAAGCGTGACGTGCCGTCCCGTTCACTGTCCGGGGGCATGAAGCGTCGCCTGATGATCGCCCGCGCGCTGGTGCATGAGCCGCGTCTGCTGATCCTCGACGAACCGACCGCCGGCGTGGACATCGAGTTGCGTCGCTCGATGTGGAGCTTCCTGACCGAGCTGAACCAGAAAGGCATCACCATCATCCTCACCACCCATTACCTGGAAGAGGCTGAGCAGTTGTGCCGCAACATCGGCATCATCGACCACGGCACCATTGTCGAGAACACCAGCATGCGCCAGTTGCTCAGCCAACTGCATGTGGAAACCTTCCTGCTGGACCTGAAACATGACCTGAAGACCGCCCCCCAGCTCGTCGGCTATCCGGCCCGCCTGGTGGACAGCCGTACCCTGGAAGTGCAGGTGGACAAAGCCGTGGGCATCACCGGGCTGTTCACCCAACTGGCCCTGCAGAACATTGAAGTGCTGAGCCTGCGCAACAAAACCAATCGCCTCGAGGAGTTGTTCGTGTCCCTGGTGGAGAAGAATCTGGCGAAGGTGGCGGTATGAGCATGAGTTCCGAACTGCGCCCCAACCTCATCGCCCTCAATACCATCGTTTACCGTGAAGTCCGGCGTTTCACGCGGATCTGGCCGCAGACGCTGCTGCCGCCGGCCATCACCATGGTCTTGTACTTCGTGATCTTCGGTAACCTGATCGGCCGGCAGATCGGCGACATGGGTGGCTTCACGTACATGGATTACATCGTGCCGGGGCTGATCATGATGTCGGTGATCACCAACTCCTACGGCAACGTGGTGTCGAGTTTCTTCGGCAGCAAGTTCCAGCGTTCGATCGAAGAGCTGATGGTCTCGCCGGTGTCGCCCCACACGATCCTCATCGGCTACGCCTTGGGCGGTGTCCTGCGCGGCCTGGCGGTTGGCCTGATCGTGACCCTGCTGTCGTTGTTCTTCACCGATCTGCAGGTGCATCACCTGGGGGTGACGATATTGGTGGTGGTGCTCACGGCCACGATCTTTTCGCTGCTGGGGTTCATCAATGCCGTGTTTGCGCGCAACTTCGATGATATTTCGATTATCCCGACGTTCGTGCTCACGCCGCTGACCTACCTGGGCGGGGTGTTCTACTCGATCTCCCTGTTGCCACCGTTCTGGCAGACCGTGTCCCTGGCCAACCCGGTGCTGCACATGGTCAACGCGTTCCGCTACGGCATCCTCGGGGTGTCGGACATCAAGATCAGCATCGCCATTACCTTCATGCTGGTGGCCACCGTGGTGCTCTACATCGGCTGCGCGCGGTTGCTGGTCAGCGGGCGCGGCATGCGCACCTGACCCCAGCCATGTGGGAGCGAGCTTGCTCGCGATGGCGTCGGGTCATTCAGCCATTTTCTGGCTGACACACCGCTATCGCGAGCAAGCTCGCTCCCACATTGAAATGCATTCCCTTGCGGGTGTTTGCTCGCGATGGCGTCAGTCGAAATACAAGAAAGGCCTCCATTCCCAGGAGGCCTTTTTTGCATCTCACATCCGGCTTTTCTTGCGTCGCCGCCACTGTCGCGCCACCCACCAGCGCCAGTAACTCATGGTGACGAAGTAGGCCAGGGCGCCGAGCACCAGGCCGGTCACCACCGAGCCCAACAGGAATGGCTGCCACAAGGTGGACAACTGGCCGCTGATCCATTCCCAGGTCAGTTCTTCGGGCAGTGTCCGGGCAGGCACGTCCATCAGCCAGGCGCCGGTCTGGTAGGTGCAGAAAAACACCGCAGGCATGGTGATCGGATTGGTCAGCCACACCAGGCTCACCGCGATCGGCATATTGCCGCGCACCGTCACGGCCAACGCGGCGGCCAGCAACATCTGCAACGGGATCGGCAAGAACGCGGCAAACAGGCCAACAGCCATCGCCCGGGCCACGGAGTGCCGATTGAGGTGCCAAAGGTTGGGGTCGTGCAGCAGGGTGCCGAGAAAACGTAAGGATTTATGTTCCCGAATGCTCTCTGGGTCTGGCATGTAACGTTTGAATAGGCGCCGGGGCATAGGCTTCTCGGTCGGTTCAACGCAGTAAGGCCGCAAGTATGTCTGGATTCTACGGCTGGCAGATTCAGACTTTGTGACAATTGATAACGCCAGGGGTGCCGCCGAGCGTCTATGCCTGAAGAGGGGCACTCTCAAGGACGGGTTATGCGCACAGGGTTAGTCGCGCTTGCATTGGGGTTGTTGGCCCCGATTGGTTTACCGGCACTGCCGCCGTTGTGGCTGGTGACAGCCATGCCGGTGCTGGCGCTGATGGTGTTGCCGTTTCGAACCTACCCGCTGGGTTTTTTCCTGTTCGGGCTGGCCTGGGCCTGCCTGTCGGCGCAGTGGGCGCTGGACAATCGATTGCCCGCCGCCCTGGACGGAGAAACCCGCTGGGTCGAAGGGCGCGTCGTCGGTTTGCCGCAACAGGGCGACGGCGTGGTGCGCTTCGAACTGGCCGATGCCCATTCACGTCGTACCCGCTTACCGACAACGATGCGCCTGGCCTGGTTCGGAGGGCCGCCTATCAACAGTGGCGAACGATGGCGATTGGCAGTGAAGCTCAAGCGGCCCGCCGGGTTGTTGAATCCACACGGTTTCGACTATGCCGCCTGGTTGTTGAGCCGTGGCATTGGCGCGACCGGTACCGTCAAGGACGGGCGTCTCCTGCAAGCGGCCCGGGGCGCCTGGCGTGACGAAGTGCGCCAGGCGCTGGCACAGGTCGACGCCCACGGCCGCTCCGGCGCGCTGGCGGCATTGGTCCTGGGCGACGGCGGCGGCCTGAGTCGCGAGGATTGGCAGATTTTGCAAGACACCGGCACCGTCCATTTGCTGGTGATCTCCGGGCAGCACATCGGTCTGCTGGCCGGCCTGGTGTATCTGTTGGTGGCCGGCGCGGCGCGTTATGGCCTGTGGCCGGCAGGGCTGGCGTGGTTGCCCTGGGCCTGTGCGCTGGCCTTTTGCGCCGCCCTGGGCTACGGCTTGCTCGCCGGCTTCGAGGTGCCGGTGCGACGGGCCTGCGCGATGATTGGCCTGGTGTTGCTGTGGCGCTTGCGTTTCAAACAGCCGGATCCGTGGTGGGCATGGCTGTTGGCTTTCACCGGGGTGCTGGTGTTCGACCCGCTCGCCAGCCTGCGGCCAGGGTTCTGGTTGTCGTTTGCGGCCGTCGCCATCTTGATATTTACCTTTGGCGCTCGCCTGGGGCCCTGGCGCTGGTGGCAAACCTGGACCCGTGCCCAGTGGCTGGTTGCGGTCGGCCTGTGTCCGTTGCTGTTGATCGTGGGCTTGCCGGTCAGCCTCAGCGGGCCGCTGGTGAACTTGCTCGCGGTGCCCTGGATCAGCCTGCTGGTCTTGCCGCCAGCGCTGCTCGGCACGGCGTTGTTGCCGGTGCCGCTCATCGGTGAAGGCCTGCTGTGGATCGCCGGCGGGTTGCTCGATCTGTTGTTCAAGGGGCTGGGGCTGATTGCCGGACGAATACCCGCCTGGGTCCCCGTCGCGGTCCCGCCGTGGGCCTTGGGCATCGCCGCTTCAGGGGCATTTCTGCTGCTATTGCCCAAAGGCGTGCCGCTGCGTGTACTGGGGTGGCCGATGGTGCTGCTGATGGTGTTTCCGCCGCGAGAACACCTGCCGCAAGGGCATGCCGAGGTCTGGCAACTGGACGTGGGCCAAGGGCTGGCGGTGCTGGTACGCACCCGGCATCACAGCCTGCTTTACGACGCCGGGCCGCGCTTTGGCGAGGCCGATGCGGGCGAACGCGTCGTACTGCCGACCTTGCGCAAGCTCGGTGTGCACGGCTTGGACCTGATGCTCCTCAGCCATGCCGACGCCGATCATGCCGGCGGCGCCCAAGCGGTGCGCAATGGGCTGCCGACGATGGAAGTCATCAGTGGCGATCCGGACGCGCTGCCCGATGAACTGCAAGCCGGGCCTTGCGACAGCGGCAGGCGCTGGGAATGGGATGGCGTCGGGTTCGAGCTGTGGCGCTGGGCATCTGCTGTCGAAAGCAACCAGAAGTCCTGTGTCTTGCTGGTGGAGGCCGGCGGTGAACGCCTGCTGTTGACTGGCGATATCGACACCCCTGCCGAGCGCGCTTTGCTCGACGAGGCCCTGGCGCGACCGATCCAGTGGCTGGCCGCGCCTCATCACGGCAGCCGCAGTTCGTCGTCGATGGCGTTGTTGTCGCGCCTCAAGCCGCATTCGGTGTTGATCTCTCGAGGGCAGGGCAACGCGTTCGGTCATCCCCATCCCCAAGTGATGGCCCGCTACCGCCGCTCGGGCCTGGCGATCTACGACAGCGCCGAGCAGGGCGCCATTCGTCTGCAACTGGGCGCGTTCGAGTTGCCGCGCACCGAGGCCGGGCACCGACGTTACTGGCGCGACCCGCCCGTCGTCGGGCCACCGGGGCAACATTGATCCAGGGCAATCGGCTGATGCGCTTATCGGCGGGGCGGGTCTGCAAGGCGAGTGTGTGTGATAAAGTGGCGCACTTTTTCGAGGGGGCAGTCACTGTGTGGGAATTGGTCAAATCCGGCGGCTGGATGATGTTGCCGATCATTCTGAGTTCCATCGCGGCACTGGGTATCGTTGCCGAACGCCTGTGGACCCTGCGGGCCAGCCGCGTGACGCCGGAGCATCTGCTCGGGCAGGTCTGGGTCTGGATCAAGGACAAGCAGCTGAACAAGGACAAGCTCAAGGAGCTGCGGGCCAGTTCGCCGCTGGGGGAAATCCTCGCCGCGGGCCTGGCGAACTCCAAGCATGGTCGCGAGATCATGAAGGAGTGCATCGAGGAAGCCGCCGCCCGGGTCATCCATGAACTGGAGCGTTATATCAACGCCCTGGGCACCATCGCCGCCATGTCCCCGTTGCTGGGGCTGCTGGGAACGGTGCTGGGCATGATCGACATCTTCAGCGCGTTTACCGGTTCCGGGATGACTACCAATGCCGCGGTACTGGCCGGTGGGATTTCCAAGGCCCTGATCACCACCGCCGCCGGCCTGATGGTGGGGATTCCGGCGGTGTTCTTCCATCGGTTCCTGCAACGCCGCGTCGACGAGTTGGTCGTTGGCATGGAGCAGGAAGCCATCAAGCTGGTCGAGGTGGTGCAGGGTGACCGTGACGTGGACCTGGCTGGGGGCAAGCAGTGAAATTCCGCCGCAAGCCACGGGAAAACATCGAGATCAACCTCGCGTCGCTGATCGACGTGGTGTTCATCCTGCTGCTGTTTTTCGTCGTGACCACCACGTTCACCCGGGAAACCCAGCTCAAGGTTGAATTGCCGCAAGCCGTCAGCGGCTCGCCGGCCGAAGACCAGCAATTGAAGAACCTGGAAGTCACCATCAGCGCCGAAGGGGCGTTCTCGGTGAATAACCAGTTGCTGCCCAAGAGCGACCTGGCGAGCCTGATCGAGGCCCTGCAAAAAGAATCCGGCGGCGATACCAACCTGCCGCTGTCCATCAGCGCCGACGGCAAGACCCCTCATCAATCGGTGATCACCGCCATGGACGCGGCCGGCAAGCTCGGTTTCAGCCATCTGCGCATGACCACGGTCGAGGCGGCTCCCGCACCCTGATGGCCATGTCCGATCGACTGCTTGCCGCGTGGTATGAAGGCCACCCGGCCCTGACCCTGCTACGGCCCCTGGAGTGGTTGTACCGGCGGGTGGTGGTGGGCAAGCGCGAGCGTTTCCTGGCGGGTGAAGGCCCGATCTACCAGCCCCCCGTGCCGTTGGTGGTGGTGGGTAATATCACCGTGGGTGGCACTGGCAAGACGCCGTTGATCCTGTGGCTGATCCAGCACTGCCAGCGCAGTGGCTTGCGGGTCGGGGTGGTCAGCCGGGGCTATGGCGCCAAGCCGCCGCAACTGCCGTGGCGGGTCGCGGCCGGGCAGGGTGCCGACGTCGCGGGCGACGAGCCGCTGTTGATCGTCCAGCGCACGGGCGTGCCGTTGATGATCGACCCCGACCGCAGCCGCGCGGTCCAGGCGTTGTTGAAGGCCGAGCCGCTGGACCTGATCCTGTCCGACGACGGCATGCAGCATTATCGGCTGGCCCGGGACCTTGAGTTGGTGCTGATCGACAGCGCCCGGGGCCTGGGCAACCGGCGTTGCCTGCCCGCCGGGCCGTTGCGCGAACCGGTCGAGCGCCTGCAATCGGTCGACGCCGTGCTCTACAACGGCGCCAGTACCGATCGCGAAGACGGCTTCGCCTTCCAATTGCGTCCCACCGAACTGGTGAACCTGGCCAGTGGCGAACGCCGCCCCCTCGACCATTTTCCACCCGGCCAGGCCTTGCACGCCGTGGCCGGCATCGGCAACCCCCAGCGTTTCTTCACGACCCTCGAAACGCTACACTGGCGGCCAATACCGCACGGGTTTGCCGACCATGCCGAATACAGCGCCCAGGCCTTGAACTTCACGCCATCCCTGCCGGTGGTCATGACGGAAAAGGACGCGGTCAAATGCCGTGCCTTCGCTGCGCCCGACTGGTGGTACCTGGCGGTGGACGCCGCGCCGTCGCCGGCCTTCGCGGCCTGGTTCGATACGCAATTGATGCGCCTGTTGCCGGATCGGCTCTTGCCTTAACACTGTTTACCCAGGGGAATTCCATGGACACCAAACTGCTCGATATTCTGGCCTGCCCGGTCTGCAAAGGTCCACTCAAGCTCAGCGCCGACAAGACCGAACTGATCAGCAAGGGTGCCGGCCTGGCCTACCCGATTCGCGACGGCATCCCGGTGATGCTCGAAAGCGAAGCCCGTACCCTGACCACCGACGAGCGTCTGGATAAATGACCACCGCCTTTACCGTTGTCATTCCGTCGCGCTTCGCCTCGACGCGCCTGCCCGGCAAGCCGTTGCTGTCGATCGCCGGCAAGCCGATGATCCAGCACGTCTGGGAGCAAGCCAGTAAAAGCAGCGCCCAGCGCGTGGTGGTGGCGACTGACGATGCGCGTATCGTCGAGGCCTGCAAAGGCTTTGGCGCCGAGGTCGTGTTGACGCGCGAAGACCATAATTCCGGTACCGATCGCCTGGCGGAGGTCGCGGCGAAGCTTGGTCTTGCCGCCGACGCGATTGTGGTCAATGTACAAGGTGACGAGCCGTTGATCCCGCCGAGCGTGATCGATCAGGTCGCCGCCAACCTCGCGACCCACACCGAAGCGCGCATGGCCACCCTGGCCGAGCCGATCGAGGATGTGCAGACCCTGTTCAATCCCAACGTGGTCAAGGTGGTCAGCGACCTCAATGGCCTGGCGTTGACCTTCAGCCGTGCGACGTTGCCCTGGGCGCGGGATGCATTCGCCCAAGGTCGCGACGTGATGCCGCAAGGCGTGCCGTACCGTCGTCACATCGGCATCTACGCCTACCGCGCCGGCTTCCTCCAGGACTTCGTCGCCTGGGGCCCGTGCTGGCTGGAAAACACTGAAGCCCTGGAACAGCTGCGAGCGCTGTGGCATGGCGTGCGGATCCATGTCGCCGATGCGTTGGTGGCCCCGCCGACCGGTGTCGACACCGCCGAAGACCTCGAGCGCGTTCGTCGCCTGCTGGAGGCCTGATGCGGGTCCTGTTCGTGTGCCTCGGCAATATCTGCCGCTCGCCCACCGCCGAAGGCATCTTGCGCCACAAGTTGCGAGAGGCCGGGCTGGCCGGGCAGGTGGAAGTCGCTTCCGCCGGCACCGGTGACTGGCATGTCGGCAAGGCCCCGGACAAGCGCAGCCAGGCGGCGGCCTTGAAGCGTGGCTACGACCTGTCGGCCCAGCGCGCGCAACAGGTGACGCGCGCCGATTTCGCCGCCTATGACCTGATCCTGGCGATGGACAGCAGCAACCTGCGCAATCTCCAGGCCCTGCAACCGGCCAATGGCAAGGCCGAGCTGGATCTGTTCCTGCGGCGCTACGAAGCCGAACTCGATGACGTGCCGGACCCGTACTACGACGGCGAGCAGGGCTTCGAGCAGGTGTTGGACTTGATCGAGCGGGCCACCGATCGCCTAGTGATCGAATTGAAGGGGCGGTTATGACCTTGCAGGTACGGGCGGGCGTCAGCCTCAAGCCCTTCAACAGTTTTGGCGTGGACGTCAGCGCCCGATTATTCGCCGAAGCCCGCGACGATGGGGAGGTTCGCCAGGCGCTGGCCTATGCCCGCGAGCATGCCGTGCCGCTGCTGGTGATCGGCGGCGGCAGCAACCTGCTGCTGACCGGCGACATCGACGCCTTGGTACTGCGCATGGCCAGCCAGGGGATCCGTTTGCTCAGCGATGATGGCGAACGGGTGGTGATCGAGGCCGAAGCCGGGGAACCCTGGCATCCCTTCGTCCAACATACGCTGGCGCAAGGTTGGTCGGGCCTGGAAAACCTCAGCCTGATTCCCGGTACCGTAGGCGCGGCACCGATGCAGAACATCGGCGCCTACGGTGTGGAAATCAAGGATGTCTTCGCCGGCCTCACTGCGCTGGATCGCCAGACCGGCGAGCTGAAGGACTTCACCCTTGAAGACTGTCGGTTTGCTTATCGCGACAGCCTGTTCAAGCAGCAAGCGGGTCGCTGGTTGATCCTGCGGGTGCGCTTTACCCTCAGCCGCGCCGCACACTTGCACCTGGAGTACGGCCCGGTCCGCCAACGATTGACCGAACAGGGCATCGATCAGCCGACGCCGACGGATGTCAGCCGGGCCATTTGCAGCATCCGCAGCGAAAAACTCCCCGACCCGGCCATGCTGGGCAATGCCGGCAGCTTCTTCAAGAACCCGCTGGTGCCGGCCACACACGTGGCGTATCTCAAGCAGCAATACCCTGATCTTGTGGCTTATCCACAGCCAGCAGGGCAAATGAAGATCGCCGCCGGCTGGCTGATCGAACGGGCCGGCTGGAAGGGCTTTCGCGAGGGAGATGCCGGGGTGCATAAGTTGCAGGCGTTGGTACTGGTCAACTACGGCAATGCCACCGGCCCGCAACTGTTGGACCTGGCCCTGCGGATCCAGAAAGACATTGCCGAACGTTTCCAGGTCGAGCTGGAAATGGAGCCCAATCGGTACTGAGCCGCCTCACCCAGCACCTGAAAAACGCCCTGCACACTCTTGCACATGAACATTTGTGCAGGATTGTGCAGGGCGTTTTGCTTGATCCTGGGTTAATTTAGTTCGCTAACGATGCGATCATCGCATCCTAAAGGCCCGATGCAGACGCCTGCGTGCGCCTGCATAAGAGAGCCCGATCAGCCTGAGCCAGTCTGCGACAACCGACCTGTTACCTAAGCGGCAGATTGCTCGACCCCATAACTCGATCACTATGCGGGCGTGCCCATGATTACCCTGAAACTCAATGGAAAAGACCATCAACTGGATGTGACCGAGGACATGCCGCTGCTGTGGGCTATCCGGGACGTGGCCGGTTACAACGGCACCAAGTTCGGCTGCGGCATGGGCCTGTGTGGCGCCTGCACCATCCACATCGACGGCGCCCCGGCGCGCAGTTGCATCACACCCATCGGCTCGGTGAAAGGGCAGGACGTCAGCACCATCGACGGGCTTCATGCCGACCCGGTCGGGCAAATCGTCCAGAAGGCCTGGCTCGACACGGCGGTGGCCCAGTGCGGTTACTGCCAGGGCGGGCAGATCATGTCCGCCACCGCGTTGCTCAAGACCAACCCCAACCCGAGCGATGAGCAGATCGAAGAAGCCATGGTCGGCAACATCTGCCGTTGCGGCACGTATAACCGGATCAAGACCGCGATCCGCCAGGCTTCCACTCACCTGAAGGAGGCCAAGGCATGAGCCGCTTGCCCGATGATTTTGTACTGAGCAACCTCAGCCGCCGTGGTTTCCTCAAGGGTGCGAGCGCCACCGGCGTGCTGGTGCTGGCGGCGACGTGGGGCCTGCCGGATGCCTTTGCCGAGGAAAAGAAATTCGGCGCCGAGGGCATGCCCCATGGCGCTGTCGACGACCCGAAGGTGTACGTCAGCATTGCCACCGATGGCAGCGTGACCGTGATCTGCAACCGTTCGGAAATGGGCCAGGGCGTGCGCACCAGCCTGAGCATGGTGGTCGCCGACGAACTGGACGCTGACTGGGCGCTCGTCAAGGTCAAGCAGGCGCCGGCCGATGAGGCGCGTTTCGGCAACCAGGACACCGACGGTTCGCGCAGCATGCGTCACTGGTACGAGCCGATGCGCCGTTGCGGGGCTGCCGCCCGGACCATGCTGGAACTGGCCGCTGCCGCCCAGTGGAAGGTCCCGGTGGGTGAATGCCATGCCCAACTGCACAAAGTGCTGCACCAGCCGTCGGGACGCGAACTGGGCTATGGCGAATTGGCTGCCGCCGCCAGTGCCTTGCCGGTGCCGGCCCGTGACAGCTTGCGTCTCAAGCAGCCATCCGAGTTCCGCTACATCGGCAAGGAGGCGAGCCGGGCCATCGATGGCGCGGACATCGTCAACGGTCGTGCGGTGTTTGGTGCCGATGTGCATTTCGACGGCATGCTCTATGCGGTCATCGCGCGTCCGCCGGTCTATGGCGGCAAGGTCAAGAGCGTGGACAGCAGCGCGGCGCTGAAGGTACCGGGCGTGCTCAAGGTGGTCCAGATAGAGGGACGTCCGCTGCCCTCGGAATTCCAGCCGTTGGGCGGCGTAGCGGTGGTGGCGAAGAACACCTGGGCGGCGATCAAGGGCCGCGAGGCGCTGAAAATCCAGTGGGACGATGGCCCGAATGCCGGTTATGACTCCATTGCCTATCGCAAGGAACTGGAAGCGGCCGCCCTCAAGCCTGGAAAAGTCGTGCGCAGCAGCGGTGACCTCGACGATGCGCTGGCCAAGGCTGATTCGACGTTGGAGGCGTCGTATTACTTGCCGCACCTGTCCCAGTCCCCCATGGAACCGATGGTTGCCGTCGCCCGGTTCAAGGACGGCCAATGCGAGGCTTGGGCGCCGAGCCAGGCGCCGCAGGTGACCCGTGAACGTGTCGCCGAACGCCTGGGTATTCCTTTCGAGAAGGTCACGGTGAACATCACGTTGCTGGGCGGCGGTTTCGGACGCAAGTCGAAACCCGACTTTGTCGTCGAGGCGGCGGTCCTCGCCAAGGAGTTTCCCGGCCAGGCGGTACGGGTGCAATGGACCCGCGAGGACGACATTCATCACTCGTACTTCCACACCGTATCGGCCGAATACCTCAAGGCCGGCCTGAACCAGGACGGCATGCCGTCCGGTTGGCTGCACCGCACCGTAGCCCCGAGCATCACCGCACTGTTTGCACCGGGCATGACTCATGAGGCGCCGTTCGAAATAGGCATGGGCGTGACCAACATGGCCTACGCCATTCCCAACCTGCGCCTGGAAAACCCCGAAGCGGTGGCCCATGCCCGGGTGGGCTGGTATCGCTCGGTGTCGAACATTCCTCACGGCTTCGCAATCCAGAGCTTCATTGACGAACTGGCCCACAAAGCCGGCCAGGATCCGCTGAAGTACCAGGTCAAATTGCTCGGGCCGGACCGCAAGATCGATCCGCGTACCTTGAGCGAAGAATGGAACTACGGCGAATCCCCCGAGCGTTACCCGATTGATACGGCGCGGATCCGCACGGTGCTGGAAACCGCCGCGAAGGCCGCCGGTTGGGGCCGGGAACTGCCCAAGGGCCGTGGCCTGGGGCTGGCGGTGCACTACAGCTTCGTCACCTACGTGGCGGCGGTGCTCGAGGTGGAGGTCAAGGACGATGGCACGGTGATCGTGCACAAGGCGGACATCGCCGTGGACTGCGGCCCGCAGATCAACCCCGAGCGCATCCGCTCCCAATTCGAAGGCGCCTGCGTCATGGGCCTGGGCAATGCCATGGTGGGCGAAATCAGTTTCAAGGATGGCAAGGTGCAGCAGGACAATTTCCATATGTACGAAGTGGCGCGCATGTCCCTGGCGCCCAAGGAAGTGGCCGTGCACCTGGTCACGCCGCCGGGTGAGGTACCGTTGGGGGGTGTTGGCGAGCCGGGCGTGCCGCCGATCGCGCCGGCCCTGTGCAACGCGATTTTCGCCGCCACCGGTCAGCGTATCCGTACCCTGCCTGTGCGCTATCAGCTGCAAGGCTGGCAACAGGCCAAGGCCTGATGGACAGCGTCGATCTGAATGTCCTGCGCAGCGTGCTCGAGTGGCGCCGCGCCGGGCAGCGGGTGGTGTTGTTCACCGTGGTCCAGACCTGGGGCACTGCGCCAAGGCCGCCGGGGGCGATGCTGGCCCTGCGCGAAGATGGCGTGGTGATCGGTTCGGTGTCGGGCGGTTGTGTCGAGGATGACCTGATCGCCCGGCTGCACGACGGCCGTATTCCGGCGGACGGTCCGCCGGTGCAACTGATCACCTATGGCGTCACCCGCGAAGAAGCGGCGCGCTTCGGGCTGCCGTGCGGCGGGACCCTGCGCCTGACCGAGGAGCGGGTGGGCGATCCGCAGTGGGTCGCAGCGTTGCTGGAGCGCTGCGAAGCCCATGAAATCGTCGCCCGTGAGCTGACGGTGACCAGTGGCAACGTGGTCCTGACCCCGGCCAGCAAGACCGACGCCCTGGTGTTCGATGGGCAGGTGCTGCGGGCCATTTACGGCCCGCGTTGGCGGTTGCTGCTGATCGGTGCCGGGCAATTGTCGCGCTACGTGGCGGAAATGGCCCGGCTGCTGGACTTCGAAGTGCTGATCTGCGATCCGCGCAAGGAGTTCGTCTATGGTTGGGAGGAGCAGCATGGGCGCTTCGTCTCGGGGATGCCCGACGAAGCCGTATTGAGCATCCAGACCGACGAGCGCACGGCCATTGTGGCGCTGACCCATGATCCACGCCTGGACGACATGGCGCTGCTCACGGCCCTGGACTCCAAGGCGTTTTATGTCGGCGCCCTGGGTTCGCGGGTCAACAGCCAGAAACGCCGGGACAACCTGGCTCAGCTAGGCTTGTCTGCGGAGGCGATTGACCGCTTGCATGGACCGATCGGCTTGCACATCGGCAGCCACACCCCGGCGGAAATCGCCTTGTCGCTACTGGCCGAAATCGTGGCCATCAAGAACGGCGTGGAACTGCGGCAGAAAAAAACGCTGTAAGCCGTGGGTAAGGAGGGCGTATGAGCGAGTCGATTGGCGTGATCATCCTGGCGGCCGGAACGGGCAGCCGTTTTCGCGGGATTGCAGGCCCCGGCAAGGATAAATTGCTCGCCGATTGCACCGGGCGGGACGGTGCCGTGCGCTCGGTGATCGAGCACGTGCTGGTGAATCTGCCAGCCTCCCTGGAAAAGCGCGTGCTGGTGGCGCGCAAGGACCGGCCGCAAGCCATTCGCATGGCCCAGGCCTATGGCTGCGATTTCGTGGAACTGGACTCCCCCGGCCTGGGCGACAGCATTGCCGCCGGTGTCCAGGCCTGCCCTGAGCTTGATGGCTGGCTGATGGTGCTGGGCGACATGCCCTTCATCCTGCCGTCGAGCATCGAGCAGGTGGTGGCGGGGATTCGCGCGGACGGCATCAGCGTGCCGGTCCTGGCCGGTGAGTATGGGCATCCGGTGGGATTCGGTGGTGAGTTTGGGCCGAAACTGATGGCGCTGACCGGCGATCGGGGAGCCAAGGTATTGTTTGCCGGGGCGCAAGTGGTCGAAGTGCCGGTGGACGACCCTGGCGTGACGTGGGATGTGGATGTGCCAGAGGCACTGGTCTTCAAGTAATAGCGATGCAGCAGATACCTGTGGGAGCGGGCTTGCTCGCGAATCGGTGTGTCAGCTTGCGAAGATGTTGGATGTACCCAAGCCTTCGCGAGCAAGCCCGCTCCCACATTGGATCTTCAGCGGATATGCCTTGTGCCAAGACTCGGCTTCCGCAGAGTTATGTGGATAAGTCATGAGGCATAAAAAAGCCCCGCCTGGGGTTACCAGGCGGGGCTTTTTACTGGGCGGTGGAATCAGGCGTGAGGTTTAGGCTCGTGCTCTTTTTCCAGGGCTTCAGGGTGACGTGGCGCGATTTCTTCAGCGGTGTGCTGAGGCTCGTCGAACGTCGGAGCTGATTCAACCGGGGTTTCGGCGACCGGGGCAGGGGCTGCCTCGGCAACTTCTTCCACGACTGGCGCAGGCTCGGCAGCAGGCGCTTGAGCGGCGGCAGCGGCAGCTAGTTCAGCTTCCTTCTGCAGACGCTCGGCTTCACGCTTGCGACGACGCACTTCACGTGGATCGTTCGGTGCACGGCCATTCGCGGTCAGGGCGCTGGCAGGTGCAGGCTCCACCGGGGCAGGGGCTTCGGCAACCACCGGCGCCTCGACCACTGGAGCAGGCTCGACCACTTCTGGCTCGACCGCTTTCACGGGCTCTGGTGTCGGCTCAGGCTCGACAACAGGTGCCGGTGCGGCTGGCTCGGCGCTCCAGTTGAACGCAGTCTGCTCTTCGCGGACAGGCTCTGGTGCCTTTTCCTCGGCCGGTGCTTCGACGACCGGTTCGGCAGCAACGACTGGGGCCTCGACGACCGGTGCAGGCTCGACGGCGACTTCGGCTTCAGGCTGGGCGTCAGGGGCCGGTGCGAGTTCCACTTCTGGCGAGGCGGTGGCTTCTACCGGGGTGGTGGCTTCGACCACAGGCGCTTCGACCGGCGCGCTTTCCACCGCAGCGGTGGCACGTTCGGCTTGTTCGTGAGCCTGGGCTTCAGCCGGGGCGCTGATCGCGCTGCTGGCAACGGCCGCAGTCACGGCCAGGCCGGCGGCCAGGTCCGCGGCGCTTGGCGCTTCGGCGTTCTCGGTGGACTCGGACTCTTCCGAACCTTCGATCACGTTGCCGTTGGCGTCGCGCTGACGTTCACGACGGTTGCTGCGACGACGCTGGCCACGGGAGCGGCGGCGTGGACGATCGCCTTCGGCGGTGTCCTGGCCATCTTCCTGCAGTTGCTCTTCGGCGTTCAGCACTTCTTCTTCGCTGGCAGCGGCGGCTGCCTGCTCGGCGCGTGGCTGGCGTTCTTCACGTGGAGGACGCGGGGCGCGCTCTTCACGAGGCTGGCGGGCTGGACGCTCTTCAGCGGTGGCGGCAGCCGCAGCCGGGGCGGCATCCAGTGGCTCGCGCAGCTCACGAACACGTTCTTCGCGCTCGCCACGTGGCTTGCGGTCTTCACGCGGTGCGCGTGGCTGGCGTTCTTCGCGCGGCGGACGCGGTGCGCGTTCTTCGCGGGCTACGGCTGGCGCTTCCTCACGGGCTTCGCGCGGCTGGCGTTCTTCACGCGGCTCACGTGGCGCACGTTCTTCACGCGGTGCACGTTCTTCGCGAGGCTTGCGCTCTTCATCGCGACGACCGTTGCGGTTGCGGGTCTGCTGGCGACCGTTGCGGCGCTCTTCGTTGCGGGCAGGACGCTCGGTAGCGGCAGGCTTGGCGACGACGGCCGGGGTAGCGGGTTCTTCCTTGGTGGCGAACAGGCTGACCAGCGACTTCACCAGGCCTTTGAACAGGCTTGGCTCGGGGGCTGCGGTCGGGGCGGCAACCGGAGCGGCCACTTCGGTCGGAACCGGAGCGTTGGCGCGGGCCGGAGCAGTCTTGACCGCGGCTTCCTGGCGAACCAGGGTGCGAGTGGCGGCGGCCGGCTGGACTTCTTCCACTTCGGCAGCAGCGGCAGCGATTTCGTAGCTGGACTGGTTGGTGTGGGCTTCCGGGCTGTCATCGCGCAGGCGCTGCACTTCGAAGTGCGGCGTCTCGAGGTGATCGTTCGGCAGGATGACGATGCGGGCGCGGGTGCGCAGTTCGATCTTGGTGATCGAGTTGCGTTTTTCGTTGAGCAGGAACGCGGCCACCGGGATCGGCACCTGGGCGCGAACTTCGGCGGTGCGGTCTTTCAGGGCTTCTTCTTCGATCAGGCGCAGGATCGCCAGGGACAGCGACTCGACGTCACGGATGATGCCGGTGCCGTTGCAACGCGGGCAAACGATGCCGCTGCTTTCGCCCAGGGACGGACGCAGGCGCTGACGGGACATTTCCAGCAGGCCGAAGCGCGAGATGCGACCGACCTGTACGCGGGCACGGTCGGCTTCCAGGCATTCACGGACCTTTTCTTCCACGGCGCGCTGGTTCTTGGCCGGGGTCATGTCGATGAAGTCGATGACGATCAGGCCGCCGATGTCGCGCAGGCGCAACTGACGGGCGATTTCCTCGGCGGCTTCAAGGTTGGTCTGCAGGGCGGTTTCTTCGATGTCGCTGCCTTTGGTGGCGCGGGCCGAGTTGATGTCGATGGACACCAGGGCTTCGGTCGGGTCGATGACGATGGAGCCGCCGGACGGCAGTTCGACGACGCGCTGGAAGGCGGTCTCGATCTGGCTTTCGATCTGGAAACGGTTGAACAGCGGAACGCTGTCTTCGTAGAGCTTGATCTTGCTGGCGTACTGCGGCATCACCTGGCGAATGAAGGTCAGGGCTTCGTCCTGGGCTTCGACGCTGTCGATCAACACTTCGCCGATGTCCTGGCGCAGGTAATCGCGGATGGCGCGGATGATCACGTTGCTTTCCTGGTAGATCAGGAACGGCGCGGAACGATCCAGCGAGGCTTCTTTGATGGCAGTCCACAGTTGCAGCAGGTAGTCGAGGTCCCACTGCATTTCTTCGCTGCTGCGGCCCAGGCCGGCAGTGCGCACGATCAGGCCCATGTCGGCTGGCGCGACCAGGCCGTTGAGGGCCTCGCGCAGTTCGTTGCGTTCTTCGCCTTCGATGCGGCGGGAGATGCCGCCGGCACGCGGGTTGTTCGGCATCAGGACCAGGTAACGGCCGGCCAGGCTGATGAAGGTGGTCAGGGCGGCGCCCTTGTTGCCACGTTCTTCTTTTTCCACCTGGACAATGACTTCCTGGCCTTCGCTCAGGACGTCCTTGATGTTGACGCGGCCTTCAGGGGCCTTCTTGAAGTATTCGCGGGAGATTTCTTTGAGGGGCAGGAAGCCATGGCGCTCGGAGCCGAAATCGACAAAGGCAGCCTCAAGGCTTGGTTCGATGCGAGTAATCCGGCCTTTATAGATGTTGGCCTTCTTCTGCTCGCGTGCACCGGATTCGATATCCAGGTCGTAGAGGCGCTGGCCGTCTACCAGTGCAACACGCAACTCTTCGGGTTGAGTTGCGTTAATCAGCATTCTTTTCATGTAGTACCGTCGGTTTCCGGGCTGCCGGAAACGGCGTTCGGCACACACGACTTCTCACGGTCGGTGTCAGGTGCGTCCTGGAGATGGCGAGGCCATTCCAGTGTCCAGCGAGTTCGACCCAATGATGGCGAAGTCGCGACGGACGCGTCCTGCTTGCTGGTACTCAAGCACTCAGTCAGGAGGAGGAATCAACCGGCGTCTGTGGACGAGATGAAGCGTCTAAATATAAGCCTAGTGCTACACAGTCCGACGGTTGTACGTCTCCACCCTACACGTATCCCTGATAATTCGGGTGCTGCCGCGCGCAGAATCCGCAGCGGGTTGGCATTTACCGTGAGCTCCGGAAGGGGAGGTCACGCATCATGGCTAATTTAGGCGTTGTTTCCGAAGCTCTCGCTCGGGGTCGTTCGCAGCTGACTGCACTTTGTGAACTGGCCGTGAATGTGGCGCGCAAGGCGAGTCAAAACTCTGCTTTGCGGCGTATTTCAGGCCTCATGTCACCTGCGCTCGTTACACCTGAAAACTCTACCGTTACGTAGCGAAAGCCCCGTAGGACGGCCTCTCGTCCTCGTGAATTGCGTTGGTCAGGGCCGGTTTTTAACCGCTGGTCCACTGTCCAGCCACTTTTGGCGGCGTTCGCGACTATAGCAGCAATGATTAAGTGCTTCAATTCCATAAAAAATTGTTATGATCGCCGCCATGACAACTACTGCCCCTTCGACCCCTGGCGTTCAACTGCTCGAGGTCTCGCCGGAATATGCCGGCCAACGAATCGACAATTTCCTGCTGGCCCGGCTCAAAGGCGTGCCCAAGACCTTGATCTACCGCATTTTGCGCAAAGGCGAAGTGCGTGTGAACAAAGGTCGGATCAAGCCCGAATACAAGCTCCAGGCCGGTGATATCGTGCGCGTGCCGCCGGTTCGCGTGCCCGAGCGCGATGAGCCGGTGCCCTTGGCCCAGGGATTGTTGCAGCGCCTTGAAGCCTCGATCGTCTACGAAGACAAGGCCCTGATCGTGATCAACAAGCCCGCGGGCATTGCGGTTCACGGCGGCAGCGGCCTGAACTTCGGTGTGATCGAAGCCTTTCGTCAGTTGCGTCCGGACGCCAAGGAGCTGGAACTGGTCCATCGCCTCGACCGCGACACCTCCGGCCTGCTGATGATCGCCAAGAAACGCAGCATGTTGCGCCACCTGCACGAGCAGTTGCGCGGCGACGGCGTCGACAAGCGCTACATGGCGCTGGTGCGTGGCCGCTGGGAAACTTCCATCAAGCAAGTGCGTGCGCCGCTGCTCAAGAGCAACCTGCGTTCCGGCGAGCGCATGGTCGAAGTCAACGAGGAGGGCAAGGAGGCGCTGACGGTGTTCAAGGTATTGCGCCGTTTCGACGACTTCGCCACCTTGGTCGAGGCCAAGCCGGTGACCGGGCGCACGCACCAGATCCGCGTCCATACCCTGCACGCCGGCCACTGCATCGCCGGTGACAGCAAATACGGCGATGACGATTTCACCAAGGAAATCCGCGACCTGGGCGGCAAGCGCCTGTTTCTCCACGCTTATATGCTCACTGTGCCGCTGCCCGATGGCGGCGAGCTGAAATTGCAGGCCCCGGTGGATGATATGTGGGCCAAGACCGTGGAGCGGCTGAGTGCATCCTGATTACAAATTGCTGATCTTCGATTGGGACGGTACTTTGGCCAACTCCATCGGTCGGATTGTGGAGGCGATGCATGTCGCATCGGATCGCATGGAATTTGCCCGCTGCGATGACTTTGCCGTCAAGGGCATCATTGGCCTGGGGTTGCCGGAAGCCATTCGCAGCCTCTATCCGCAGATCGATGACGAAGCATTGCTGGTTTTTCGCCAGCACTATGCCGATCACTATATTGCGCTGGAGTCCGAGCCTTCGCCGTTGTTCGATGGAGTGGCGGCCACCCTGGATGCCCTGCGTGCCGAGGGGTATCGCCTGGCTGTCGCGACCGGCAAGGCCCGTCGTGGTCTGGATCGCGTATTGAAATCCCATGGCTGGGACAATTATTTCGATATCACCCGCGCTGCGGATGAAACCGCCAGCAAGCCACACCCTCTGATGCTTGAGCAGATCCTGGCTCACTGCAACATGCGCCCGGAACAGGCTCTGATGGTGGGGGACTCGTCGTTCGATCTGCAGATGGCGCGCAATGCTGGCATGGGGTCGGTGGCGGTCAGCTACGGGGCCCAAACGATAGAGGCGCTACGGGTGTTCGAGCCGCGATTGGCCATCGACCATTTTCCTGAGTTGCACGCCTGGCTGAGCCGGCGCGCCCAATAAAGTTTGCTGGGGATCCACGCATGACCGATGAATGGAAGGCACCCGTCAAGGCGAGCGCCGAAAGCGGTGACGACAAGAGCTGGAAGCTGTTGGAAAAGACCTTGCTGGCGAGTGTCCAGGAACAGCGCCGCTCCCGTCGTTGGGGTATTTTTTTCAAGTTGTTGACGTTTATTTATCTCTTTGCCGCGCTGGCCTTGTTCACGCCGCTGATGAATATGGAGAAAAGCGCCGTCAGCGGCTCGGCCTACACCGCGTTGATCGACATCGAAGGCATGATCGCCGACAAGGAGCCTGCCAGTGCGGACAATATTGTCGGCAGCCTGAGGGCGGCTTTCGAGGATTCGAAGGTCAAGGGTGTGGTGCTGCGGATCAACAGCCCGGGCGGCAGTCCCGTGCAGTCGGGGTACGTCTACGACGAGATCGTCCGTTTGCGAGCGTTGCACCCGGATATCAAGGTCTATGCGGTGATTGCCGACCTCGGTGCTTCCGGCGCCTATTACATCGCCAGTGCCGCGGACCAGATTTATGCCGACAAGGCCAGCCTGGTAGGCTCCATTGGCGTGACGGCGGCCGGCTATGGTTTTGTTGGCACCATGGAAAAGCTGGGCGTGGAGCGTCGGGTGTACACCTCTGGCGAGCACAAGTCCTTCCTCGATCCGTTCCAGCCACAAAAACCTGAAGAGACCGCTTTCTGGCAGGGTGTGCTCGACACCACTCACAAGCAGTTCATCGCCAGCGTCAAGAAGGGGCGGGGCGAGCGCCTGAAGGACAAGGAGCACCCCGAGCTGTTTTCCGGGTTGGTCTGGTCTGGAGAGCAGGCTTTGCCGTTGGGCCTGATCGACGGGTTGGGCAGTGCCAGCTCAGTGGCGCGGGATGTGATCGGTCAGAAAGATCTCGTGGACTTCACCATCGAAGAATCGCCGTTCGACCGCTTCTCGAAGAAGCTGGGGGCAAGCATTGCCGAGCATTTGGCGATGTGGATGGGGTTCCAGGGCCCGGCGTTGCGCTGATTGCCTTGGAGTTTCAATGCAGGGGAGGCTGACAACCTCTGTGGCGAGGGGATTTATCCCCGTTGGGCGCGAAGCGCCCCTTTAATCTGTCGCCTCGGTGCCCGGCTCCATTGATAGGGCCGCTCCGCGCCCCAGCGGGGATAAATCCCCTCGCCACAAGTTTTGTATTTGGCAGTGGTTACTCTCAATGCCCGGGCTTCAGGGGATTTGCACGCCCTCGGCCAGCAACATGTCCACAAGACGAATCAGCGGCAGTCCGACCAGGCTGGTGGCGTCCGGTCCTTGGGTGCTCTGGAACAGGCTTACGCCCAGTCCCTCGGCCTTGAAGCTGCCGGCGCAATCGTAGGGTTGCTCGGCGCGCAGATAGCGTTCGACGCGCTCTGGATCCAGGGTGCGCATATTGACCGTAAACGCAACGCAATCGACCTGGCAGGCGCCTGTCTGGCTGTTGAGCAGTGCCAGGCCGGTCAGGAACGTGACCTTGGCGCCGCTGGCGGCCAGCAGTTGCTCGCGGGCGTTCTCGAAGGTGTGAGGCTTGCCCAGGATGCGCTCGCCGAGCACGGCGACCTGGTCTGAGCCGATAATCAGGTGTCCTGGATAACTTTGAGCCAATGCCAGGGCTTTTTCCCGGGCCAGGCGCTTGACCAGTTCGAGGGCGGGTTCGCCGGGCCGATGGCTTTCGTCGATATCGGGTGAGTGGCAGACGAACGGCAGTCCCAGGCGGGCAAGCAATTCCCGGCGATAGACCGAGCTTGAGGCAAGTAATAAAGGCAGCATGGGCATCTCCAGGAGTCGGGGACGAATTCTAGCGAGGCACGCAAGTGACGGACAGGGCTGAATTTCCTTTGACATGGCCGGGGGCATCCCTATAATGCTGCGCCTATGTTGAATGACCCGATTCCACCTCACGTTGACCCGCGCAAATTGGCTGACCGTGGCACCACCCTTCAAGGTGAACTGCTGCTGGCCGATTTGAAGAGACTCTGCGACCCGCTTTCCGACGATGTCGGTACGGTCCAGGCCAAATTCGTTTTTGAACGAGATGAACGTAAATCTGTGGTTATCCACAGCTTTATCGACACTGAAGTCAAAATGGTTTGCCAGCGTTGTCTTGAGCTGGTCACCCTGCCGATCCACAGCGAATGCAGTTACGCCGTGGTGAAGGAGGGTGCGAATACCCAGTCGTTGCCGAAAGGTTATGACGTGCTGGAACTGGGCGAAGATCCATTGGATCTGCAGTCACTGATCGAGGAGGAGCTTCTGCTCGCCTTGCCCATTGTGCCTGCTCATCATCCGGAAGAATGCCAGCAGCCGGCGGGAGCAGATGAGCCCGAACCGAGCGAGGACGAGGTAACGCGGTCCAACCCGTTCAGTGTATTGGCGCAGTTAAAGCGTGACCCAAACGTTTAGGAGTTAATCAATTATGGCTGTTCAGCAGAACAAAAAATCCCGCTCTGCCCGTGACATGCGCCGTTCGCACGACGCTCTCGAGGCTAGCACCCTGTCCGTAGAAAAGACCACCGGTGAAGTTCACCTGCGTCACCACGTATCGCCAGAAGGCGTATACCGTGGCCGTAAAGTGATCGACAAGGGCGCCGACGAGTAATCACTTGTCCGCTCAAGTCATCGCGATTGACGCAATGGGCGGGGACTTCGGTCCCCGCAGCATTGTTCAGGCCAGCCTTGCTTGTCTGAATGCCACACCCTCGCTGCACCTGACCCTCGTCGGTCAATCCCCCCTCCTGGAAGACATGCTCAGCGGCCAATCGGCTGTAGATCGCGCGCGCCTGACGATTGTCCCGGCGTCCGAAATCATCACCATGGACGAAAAGCCGGCCCAGGCTCTGCGCAGCAAGCCTGACGCCTCGATGCGCGTGGCCCTTGAGCTGCTGCGTGATGGCAAGGTCCAGGCTTGTGTCAGCGCGGGCAATACCGGTGCGCTGATGGCGCTGTCGCGCTATGTGCTCAAGACCTTGCCGGGTATCGACCGGCCCGCGATGGTGGCGGCGATCCCGACCCAGCGTGGGTTCTGTCAGTTGCTCGACCTGGGGGCGAACGTCGATTGCAGTGCCGAGCATCTGCTGCAGTTTGCGGTGATGGGCTCGGTCGCGGCCGAAACCCTGGGCATCGTGCGTCCTCGCGTGGCGTTGCTGAACATCGGCACCGAAGACATCAAGGGCAACCAGCAGGTCAAGCTGGCGGCCACGTTGTTGCAGGCGGCGCGGGGCATCAACTACATCGGTTTCGTCGAAGGCGACGGTTTGTACCGTGGCGAGGCCGATGTGGTGGTCTGTGACGGTTTCGTGGGCAATATCCTGCTCAAGTCCAGCGAGGGGCTGGCGACCATGATCGGCCAGCGCATCGAGACCTTGTTCAGGCAGAGCCTCGCTTCGCGGATGGTCGGTGCCCTGGCGCTGCCGTTGATGCGTCGCTTGCAGGCGGACCTGGCGCCGGCGCGGCACAACGGTGCGAGTTTCCTCGGGTTGCAAGGTATCGTGATCAAGAGTCACGGGTCGGCGGGCGTGCAGGGTTTCCAAAGTGCGATCAACCGAGCGGTGATCGAGATCCAGGAGAACCTGCCGGAGCGCCTGCACGGTCGCCTCGAGGATTTGTTAACTTAGGCGTTTTCGTCCGACAATGCTTAAATGTGACCGGTCGGTTCAACCCGCCATCCAACTTTCAGTTTGCTAGCGCCCCCAGGGGCGTCAATTTTTGACGACAAGATCATTAGGGGCTTTGTTTTCATGTCTGCTTCCCTCGCATTCGTCTTTCCAGGGCAGGGCTCGCAGTCCCTCGGCATGCTGGCCGAGCTGGGCGCGCAATACCCGCTGGTCCTCGAAACATTCAAAGAAGCGTCCGATGCGCTCGGCTATGACTTGTGGGCACTGACCCAGCAAGGGCCGGAAGAGCAGCTCAATCAAACCGATAAAACCCAACCGGCCATCCTCACCGCCTCGATCGCCTTGTGGCGCCTGTGGCTGGCTGAAGGCGGCGCGCGCCCCGCATTCGTCGCTGGTCACAGCCTGGGCGAATACAGCGCCCTCGTGGCCGCTGGCAGCCTGAGCCTGGGCGCCGCGGTGAAACTGGTGGAGCGTCGCGGCCAGTTGATGCAAGAAGCCGTTCCGGCCGGGCAGGGCGGCATGGCCGCGATCCTCGGCCTGGAAGACGCCGATGTACTGGCGGCCTGTGCCGAGGCGGCGCAAGGCGAAGTGGTCAGCGCGGTGAACTTCAACTCCCCGGGCCAGGTGGTCATCGCCGGCGCCAAGGCGGCTGTCGAGCGTGCCATCGAGGGCTGCAAGGCCCGTGGTGCCAAGCGCGCCATGCCACTGCCGGTCAGCGTGCCGTCGCACTGTGAACTGATGCGTCCGGCCGCCGAGCGCTTTGCCGAGTCCATCGCCGCCATCGATTGGCAGGCCCCGCAGATTCCCGTGGTGCAGAATGTCAGCGCCGACGTAGCGCCTGATCTCGAGACCTTGAAGCGTGATCTGCTGGAACAACTCTACAAGCCGGTTCGCTGGGTCGAATCGGTGCAGACCCTGGCAGCCAAGGGCGCGACCGAACTGGTCGAATGCGGTCCTGGCAAAGTGCTGGCAGGCCTGAACAAACGCTGCGCCGAAGGCGTGTCGACTTCCAACCTCAATACCCCAGACGCCTTCGCCGCCGCCCGTGCAGCGCAGGCCTGAACAGGAGAAGCTTGCATGAGTCTGCAAGGTAAAGTTGCACTGGTGACCGGTGCGAGCCGTGGCATCGGCCAGGCCATCGCCCTGGAGCTGGGTCGTCAAGGCGCCATCGTCATCGGCACCGCGACTTCCGCTTCGGGCGCCGAGCGTATCGCCGCGACCCTGAAGGAAAACGACATCCAGGGCACCGGTCTCGAGCTGAACGTCACCCGCGACGAATCCGTTGCGGCGGTGCTGGCAAGCATTCAGGAGCAGTTCGGCGCGCCGGCGATCCTGGTCAATAATGCCGGTATCACCCGCGATAACCTGATGATGCGCATGAAAGATGACGAATGGTTCGACGTCGTCGACACCAACCTGAACAGCCTGTACCGGCTGTCCAAGGGCGTTCTGCGTGGCATGACCAAGGCTCGCTGGGGGCGAATTATCAGTATTGGCTCGGTTGTGGGTGCCATGGGCAACGCAGGCCAAGTAAACTATGCTGCGGCGAAGGCCGGTCTGGAAGGTTTCAGCCGTGCGCTGGCGCGTGAAGTGGGTTCGCGCTCGATTACGGTAAACTCGGTAGCACCGGGTTTCATCGACACCGACATGACCCGTGAACTGCCGGAAGCACAGCGCGACGCCTTGTTGACACAGATTCCGCTGGGTCGTCTGGGGCAAGCTCAAGAAATCGCGTCCGTGGTCGCTTTTCTTGCGTCGGACGGTGCGGCATACGTGACCGGGGCTACAATCCCGGTGAACGGCGGGATGTACATGAGTTAAATGTGACGGATTGCTTCAAAAAAATGTCATACGAGCTGTCTAAAATCCGTTATAAAGCTGCAATCAATTTATAGACGGCGGGCCGCGGGGTTTGAGGAGTGAAGCTTTCGGTTGAAAAACCGAAAAGTTCTTCTATACACTTACCCACCGGCCAGCTGCCTGAATTTGTCCATTAGGAGTGAAAACAAGGTATGAGCACCATCGAAGAGCGCGTCAAGAAAATCGTTGCCGAGCAACTGGGCGTTAAAGAAGAAGAAGTTGTGAACACCGCTTCCTTCGTTGAAGACCTGGGTGCCGACTCCCTTGACACCGTTGAGCTGGTGATGGCTCTGGAAGAGGAATTCGAGACCGAGATTCCTGACGAAGAAGCTGAGAAGATCACTACTGTACAAGCTGCTATCGACTACGTTACCAGCCACCAGGCGTAATCGTTTTTAGTCGTCGCTAGCTGTCATGGAAAAACCGCACTGCCGTCACGGCGTGCGGTTTTTTCTTTAGGCCTGATGCAAAGTCGTCATTAGAAAAAGGAGAGTGCTGTGTCGCGTAGACGCGTCGTAGTCACCGGTATGGGTATGTTGTCGCCACTGGGTACGGATGTGCCGAGCAGTTGGCAGGGCATTCTGGCTGGCCGCAGTGGCATTGGTCTGATCGAACACACCGACCTTTCTGCCTATTCCACCCGTTTTGGCGGCTCGGTAAAGGGCTTCAATGTCGAGGAGTACCTGTCGGTCAAAGAGGCCCGCAAGCTCGACCTGTTCATTCAATACGGCCTGGCCGCCGGTTTCCAGGCAGTGCGTAACGCTGGCCTGGAAGTCACCGACGCCAACCGTGAACGCATCGGCGTGGCCATGGGTTCGGGTATTGGCGGTTTGACCAATATCGAAGAAACCAGCCGCACGCTGCACGATTCGGGGCCGCGCCGGATTTCTCCGTTCTTCGTGCCGGGCTCGATCATCAACATGATTTCCGGTTTCCTGTCCATCCACCTGGGTGCCCAGGGGCCCAACTACGCCATCGCCACGGCGTGCACCACCGGTACCCACTGTATCGGCATGGCCGCGCGCAACATCATGTACGACGAAGCGGACGTGATGATCGCCGGTGGCGCTGAAATGGCCGCTTGCGGTCTTGGCATGGGCGGTTTCGGTGCGTCCCGTGCGCTGTCGACCCGCAACGACGAGCCCGCCCGCGCTAGCCGGCCATGGGACAAGGGCCGCGATGGCTTCGTACTGTCCGACGGGGCCGGTGCGCTGGTGCTCGAGGAGCTGGAACACGCCAAGGCGCGCGGCGCGACCATCTACGCCGAACTGATCGGCTTCGGCACCAGTGGCGACGCGTACCACATGACCTCGCCACCGGCTGATGGCGCCGGTGCGGCCCGTTGCATCGCCAATGCCTTGCGTGACGCGAAAATCAATGGCGAGCAGGTGCAGTACATCAACGCCCACGGTACTTCGACACCGGCCGGCGACCTGGCCGAAGCCCAGGCGATCAAGACCGTGTTCGGCGAGCACGCCTACAAGCTGGCGGTCAGCTCGACCAAGTCCATGACCGGTCACCTGCTGGGTGCGGCTGGGGCGGTGGAAGCGATCTTCAGCGTACTGGCGATCAACAGCCAGACGGCGCCGCCGACCATCAACCTCGATGAGCCGGACGACGGCTGCGACCTGGACTTCGTGCCGCACACTGCCCGCAGCATGGACATCGATGTGGTGCTGTCCAACTCCTTCGGCTTTGGCGGGACCAACGGTTCGCTGGTGTTCCGCCGGTTCGCCGGTTGATGGAAAGCTGGGTCGACGGTCAGCCAGCCGACGTCCTGTCGCTGAAAGATCGCGGCCTGGCTTACGGGGATGGGTTGTTCGAGACCATCGCCGTGCGCGGTGGCAACCTGCTGTTGCTGGAGCGTCACCTGCAGCGCCTGGACGCAGGTTGCCAGCGGTTGGCGCTCAACGTCGACATGAGCGCGTTGAGCGCAGAGCTGGATGCCTATGCCCGCGACCTGGGCGACGGCGTGCTGAAGTTGATCGTGACCCGTGGCGACAGCCTGCGCGGTTATGCCGCCGATGCCTCGGCTCCGGCCAGGCGCATCCTGCAAGGCAGTCCGCCGGCCGCCTATCCCGCCGTCCATGGCGACCAAGGCATTCTGCTGTTTCCCTGCACCGTGCGTTTGTCCGAGCAGCCCTTGCTCGCCGGGCTCAAGCACCTCAATCGCCTGGAACAAGTGCTGGCTCGTGCCGAATGGCGCGATACGCAGTACGCTGAAGGCTTGATGCTGGACGCGTCCGGACGAGTGATCGAAGGTGTGTTCAGCAACCTGTTCCTGGTGCGCGATGGCGTCTTGTTCACGGCAGACCTGAGCCGTTGCGGTGTGGCCGGCGTGATGCGCGCCGAATTATTGTTTCAAGCCAAGTCCCAAGGCCTCGTCACGCAAATCACCGACATCAGCCTCGAACAACTGCACCAGGCCGATGAAGTCTTCGTCTGTAATAGCGTTTATGGTGTGTGGCCGGTGCGCGGATGCGGTTCGGCGCGCTGGTCGGTTGGCCCGCTCACCCGTAAACTGCAGACCCTTGTCCGTGCGCTATTGGATGTTTGATTCGTGAGACGTAAATTCTTGCTGCTGCTGGAGACCGGACTGGTCCTGGCAGGGCTGTTGTTGGGTGCTTCGGCCTGGAAGATTCATTCGGCGCTGCAACAGCCGCTGAATATCACCCAGGAAGAATTGCTGGACGTACCCAACGGGACCACCCCGACCGGAACCCTCAAGCGCCTCGAAGCCGATGGCTTGATCAAGGACGCTTTCTGGCTGCGGATCTATTGGCGCTTCAATCTTGCCGACCAGCCATTGCACTCCGGCGAATACCGTATGATGCCGGGCATGACCATGGAAGGCCTGATCGCCGTCTGGAAGCGCGGCGAAGTGGTGCAGTACAGCGTGACGCTGGTGGAGGGCTGGAATTTCCGCCAGGTGCGTGCCGCACTGGCCAAGGATGAGAAACTCCAGCAGACCCTCACCAACCTGAGCGACAGCCAGGTCATGGACCGTCTCGGTCATTCGGGCGTATTTCCCGAGGGTCGGTTCTTCCCGGACACCTATCGCTTCGTGCGCGGTACCTCGGATGTCGACCTGCTGAAGAAAGCCTACGACCGCCTGGAAGACGTGCTCGCCAAAGAGTGGGCACAGCGTTCCGCCGATGTGCCTTACACCTTGCCGTACCAGGCGCTGATCATGGCGTCCCTGGTGGAGAAGGAAACCGGCGTGCCCCAGGAGCGCGGGCAGATTGCCGGCGTCTTCGTACGGCGCATGCGCCTGGGCATGCTGCTGCAGACCGATCCCACGGTGATCTACGGCCTGGGCGAGCGTTACACGGGCAAACTCACCCGCGCCCATTTGAAAGAAGAAAACCCCTATAACACCTACCTGATCCCGGGCTTGCCGCCGACGCCGATCGCGATGGTGGGACGTGAAGCGATTCACGCCGCGTTGAACCCGGCGCCGGGCAACAGCCTTTACTTTGTCGCCCGTGGCGATGGCAGCCACGTGTTTTCCGATGACTTGGAGTCGCACAACAACGCGGTGCGCGAGTTCCAGCTCAAGCGCCGTGCCGACTACCGCTCCAGCCCGGCCCCGGCCACGCCGGACGAGCAGGCGCCGATCCCGGCGGCATCGCCCGACACGGCCCCCGAAGCGGTGCCCCAGGTGCCGCCCCAGGTACCGGCCCCCGAACCGGACGCCAGCGAGCCACCGAGCCCGCAATGACTTTGATTAAGGATCGCCCCGTGACTGGCTTGTTTATAACGCTGGAAGGCCCGGAAGGCGCCGGCAAGAGCACCAACCGCGAATACCTGGCCGGACGCCTGCGGGCCGCAGGCATCGAGGTGGTATTGACCCGTGAGCCGGGCGGCACGCCGCTGGCCGAGCGTATTCGCGAGGTACTGCTGGCTCCCCTTGAAGAGGTCATGAATCCTGACACTGAGCTGCTGCTGGTGTTCGCTGCCCGGGCGCAGCATCTGGCCGAGGTGATTCGCCCGGCGCTGGCCCGTGGCGCCGTGGTGCTCTGCGATCGTTTTACCGATTCGACCTACGCCTACCAGGGCGGCGGCCGGGGCTTGTCCGTGGAGCGCATCGCCGCACTGGAAACCTTCGTCCAGGGTGACCTGCGGCCAGACCTTACCCTGGTGTTCGACTTGCCAGTGGAAATTGGCCTGGCCCGCGCCAGCGCCCGTGGCCGGCTGGATCGTTTCGAGCTTGAGGGCCAGGATTTCTTCAATGCCGTGCGCAACGCCTTCCTGGGGCGCGCCAAGGCCGATCCGGCGCGTTACCTGCTGATCGATGCCGCGCAGCCGCTGACCCAGGTCCAGCAATCCCTGGACGGCTTGTTGCCACGTTTGCTGGAGCGTGTCCGTGGCTGAAGCCTATCCCTGGCAAGACGGTCTCTGGCAGCAACTGGCCGGTCGTGCCCAGCATGCCCACGCCTATCTGCTGCACGGCCCGGTCGGCATCGGCAAGCGGGCACTGGCCGAACGCCTGATGGCCAGCCTGCTGTGCCTGCGTCCGGGGGCTTCGAACGCCTGTGGTGAATGCAAGTCCTGCCTGCTGCTCAAGGCCGGCAGCCATCCCGACAATTACGTGCTGGAACCGGAAGAGGCGGACAAGGCGATCAAGGTCGACCAGGTCCGGGACCTGGTCAGCTTCGTGGTTCAGACCTCGCAGATGGGCGGGCGCAAAGTGGTGCTGATCGAGCCGGTCGAGTCGATGAACATCAACGCTGCCAATGCCTTGCTCAAGAGCCTCGAAGAACCCTCCGGCGATACCGTGCTGCTGTTGGTCAGTCACCAGCCGAGTCGCTTGTTGCCAACCATCAAGAGTCGCTGCGTGCAACAGGCCTGTCCGCTGCCGAGCGAAGCGATGAGCTTGCAATGGCTGGCCCAAGCCTTGCCCGACAACACCGATGAAGAACGTATCGAGTTGCTGACCCTCGCGGCCGGTTCGCCCCTGGCGGCTGTCAGCCTTCAGGCCCAAGGCGTGCGTGAACAGCGGGCCTTGGTGGTGGACGGAGTGAAGAAACTGCTCAAGCAGCAACAATCCCCCACGCAGCTGGCCGAGGGTTGGAACGCCATCCCGCTACTCCTGCTGTTTGACTGGTTCTGCGACTGGTCGAGCCTGATCCTGCGTTACCAGTTGACCGACGACGAGGCGGGCCTGGGGCTGGCGGACATGCGCAAGGTGATCCAGTACCTGGCGCAAAAAAGCAGCCAGGATAAAATCTTGAACATCCAGGACTGGATTCTTGCCCAACGGCAGAAGGTGCTGAGCAAGGCGAACCTCAATCGGGTGCTGTTGCTCGAGGCGCTGTTGGTGCAGTGGGCGAGTTTGCCTGGTCGAAACTGACAGACACGAGCTAGCGACTAAACTCAGCTCAACCGCAGCGGAGATCAGCATGAACGAACCTGTCAGTCCCGGTCCACGCAACGGCATCCTGTCCCTGACCATCAAGGACAAGTCGGTGCTTTACGCCGCCTACATGCCCTTCATCAAGAACGGCGGCTTGTTCATTCCGACCAACAAGAATTATCGCTTGGGCGATGAAGTGTTCATGCTCTTGAGCCTGATGGACGAGGCGGAGAAAATCCCGGTCGCCGGCAAGGTGATCTGGCTGACCCCCAAGGGCGCCCAGGGCAATCGGGCCGCCGGTGTAGGCGTGCAGTTCAACGACGGCGACAATTCGGCCCGCAATCAGATCGAAACCCACTTGGCCGGCTCCCTGAAGTCCGACCGTCCCACCCATACGATGTAGCCTGGCCTTTTATGCTTGTAGACTCCCATTGTCACCTTGACCGTCTCGACCTCGCTGCCCACGGCGGTTCCCTGGATGCTGCGCTGGACGCAGCCCGTGAGCGGGGTGTGGGGCACTTCCTGTGCATCGGCGTCAGCGCCGACAACGCCGCCGACGTCAAGGCCTTGGCCGAACGTTATGCCGATGTCGATTGTTCAGTCGGTGTCCACCCACTGGATGTCCAGCCCGACGCCGCGCCGGCGCTCGATTGGCTGTTGCGTGAGCTCGATCATCCACGGGTGGTCGCCATTGGCGAAACCGGCCTGGACTATCACTACGAGCCAGAAGCCGCCGATGTGCAGCAGGCCTCGTTCCGGCTGCACCTGGAAGCTGCCCGGCAGACCGGCAAGCCGGTGATCATCCACACCCGTGGCGCCCGGGCCGACACCCTGGGCCTGCTGCGTGACGCCGCGCTGCCCCAGGCCGGTGTGCTGCATTGCTTCACCGAAGACTGGGACATGGCCAAGGCGGCCCTGGACATGGGCTATTACATTTCCTTGTCCGGGATTGTCACGTTCCGCAATGCCGATGCCTTGCGCGACGTCGCGAGCAAAGTGCCGGCCGATCGGCTGTTGGTGGAAACCGACTCGCCTTACCTGGCGCCGATTCCGTATCGCGGCAAGCCGAACCTTCCGCAATACGTACGGGAAGTGGCAGAATTTCTGGCGATGTTGCGTGGTGAGTCCTACGAACGGTTTGCCGAGCAGACGACGGAAAACTTTAAGCAATTGTTTCCGCTGGCTCACGTCCGTTCGGTGGATGCCTGAATCCCATGCAAAAAAAACCCGGGTTCTGGGGGGTGAATCCGGGTTAAGACCATTAGGAGTAAAACAAAGGCACGCGGTCCGTTGGTACCTTTATCAGCGCGTCACTTGGGGGAGATGTCGCGCCGACAGTTCAAGTATTGATCAGTATGCCAACGCGTCCAGTCGGGCCGGGGCGGTTTTTAAACAAATTTGGAATACGCTCGCTTCGGATAAGTTCTCACTGTCGGCAAAGCTCGCCAGGGCGGCGCATTGACCCGGGAAACGGCGAGCCGGGTGTGTATGGTTTTGTGAAGAACAGTGGCCGGGAGCGGATGATCCGTGCATTTTTGCGTAAGTTAGGCATAATACCCGGCTTCGAATTTTGACCCTTCAGACCTTTTTCTTATGCACAAAGAACCCCGTAAGGTCCGTGAGTTTCGCCGCCGCGAGCAGGAAATTCTCGACACCGCGCTCAAGTTGTTCCTCGACCAGGGTGAAGACAGTGTCACCGTCGAGATGATTGCGGATGCCGTGGGTATCGGCAAAGGCACGATTTATAAACATTTCAAATCCAAGGCGGAGATCTACCTGCGCCTGATGCTCGACTACGAGCGCGATTTGAACGAGCTGTTGCACTCGGCCGATGTGGACAAGGACAAGGAGGCCCTGTCCCGGGCCTACTTCGAGTTCCGCATGCGCGACCCGCAGCGCTACCGCTTGTTCGACCGTCTGGAAGAGAAGGTGGTCAAGGGCAACCAGGTGCCGGAGATGGTCGAGGAATTGCACAAGATCCGCGCCTCGAACTTCGAACGCCTGACCCTGCTGATCAAGGGCCGGATCAACGAGGGCAAGCTCGAGGACGTGCCGCCTTATTTCCACTATTGCGCTGCCTGGGCGTTGGTGCATGGCGCGGTGGCGCTGTACCACTCGCCGTTCTGGAGCAACGTGCTGGAAGACCAGGAAGGTTTCTTCCAGTTCCTGATGGACATCGGCGTGCGCATGGGCAACAAGCGCAAGCGCGACACCGACGTCCCGAGCAACTGACTGGCCGCAAGGCAACAAGACATTCAGCTGCCTTATTGCGCCATGTCCGCTTACATGGCGCAGTGCCCCAGTAATATACTCAGGCTTGGGTCTTGCGAAATCTTGATTTCCAGGTCAATTATCGCGAGTCCGATTTTTCTTGTGCCGGAGTGATCCATGATCGTTGACCGTCAAGGCAGGCGTTTCCGTAATTTGCGGATCAGCCTGACCTCAGCCTGCAATTACGCCTGTACCTATTGCGTGCCTGATGGCAAGCGGTTGGTGGCTGCGCAGGATGAATTGTCGGCCGACGCCATGGCGCGCGGCGTGGCCTATTTGATCGAGGCCGCCGGTATCGAGCGGCTGCGCATCACGGGTGGCGAGCCGCTGGTCAGCCCCAAGCTCGAGCGATTCATGACGGCTGTGGGGCAAATGGGCCTGGAAGACATCAGCCTGACCACCAATGGCCAGTTGCTGGCGAAAAAACTGCCCCTGCTGGTGGACGCCGGTATTCGTCGCATCAACGTTTCCCTCGACACCCTGGACCCCGTTGCGTTTCGCAGTATCGCCCGTGGCGGCGACCTGGCGACCGTGCTCGACGGCATGGAACAGGCTCGGGCCGCCGGGTTGAAGATCAAGGTCAACATGGTGCCGTTGCGCGGACAGAACCTGGACCAGGTGATGCCGTTGCTCGAGTACTGCCTGGAACGTGGTTATGAGTTGCGCTTCATCGAGTTGATGCGCATGGGCCACCTGGCCAGCGACTCCAACGCCTTCCTGCAGCAGTTCGTCAGCCTTCAGCAACTGCTCAGCCTGATCGGCGACCAGTACGAATACCTGCAAGCCGACGCGCCGGTGGATGCCACGGCGGTGCGCTATGAAATCCCGGGGCTGGGGTATTTCGGCGTGATCGCCAATGAAAGCGTGCCTTTCTGCCGGACCTGCTCGCGCCTGCGGCTGTCCTCTACGGGGTGGTTGCATGGCTGCCTTTCCTCCAGTAACCGTCACTTTGTCGGCGATCTCCTGGACAAGCCGCGTCACCAGGCGTTGCCCGCTCTTCAGCGCTTGCTGGTCAAAGCCTTGGGAGACAAGCAGGAAGTGGCGTTCTCCGGTGGTGCGACCATCATGAAGATCATCGGCGGCTGATCCATTGCTATCGCGGGCAAGCCTTGCTCCCACAAGTACGACGCTTACCCTGTGGGAGCAAGGCCTGCCCGCGATAACAATTTCCCATTCCCCTGGGTACATCTGACTCCCCATCTCGATGAGCTGGCGCAAAAGCTGCATCCCACGACCATTCGCCGGTTTTCCGACACCGGTTTCTGGAGGGTAGGATGCGTAGCCTGGTTTTGCTGCTGGCCGTTTTGGTGCTTGGCGGTTGCATGAATGTCAGCGACATGGGAGAGGGCGTTCGTTATCACATGAGCGACGCCGGCCTGCTGGATCATAGCGACAGCCGTCGTATAAACAACCTGCGTATTCAGCCTGACTCGTTCATCTACATCGCCCAGGGCGCCTTCGCTCCGCCGGGCAGTGCCTATCCGCGTCCCAACGTGGTGGCCGAAGAAGCCTTCAATGGCTTCATCGAATATTTCCCCATGGTCCGTCGCGCCCGTGTTCCCGAAGGCCTCGACCAGGCCATGGGCGAAGCCCGTGCCGCGGGTGCTCATTACCTGTTGTACACCCGCTTCGCCAAGGCCGATAACCGCATCGGCAACTCCGACGAATGGCTGGATGAAGAAGCCGTGGATCGCCTCGGTGTCGATACCAGCGTGATTCAAATCATGTTGATCGAGACCAGTACCCAGTATTTGATTGATACTGCACGGATCAAGAGTCGTGGCGGTTTACTGACGTTGCACGACAAACAGCCCCAGGACCTCATCGCCACGCCGTTGCGTGAATATGCCCGCAGCCTGTTGGGGATGAGCGACGAGTAATCACAAGGAGTCACCATGAGCGGACCGCAAAAAGCCAATGACTTGCTGGGGCAGATCCCCAAGACCAAAGGCCTGCCGCCGGTCCACCTGTGGAACCCGGATTTCTGCGGTGACATCGACATGCGCATCGCCCGGGACGGTACCTGGTACTACTTGGGCACGCCCATCGGACGAAAACCGATGGTCAAGCTGTTCTCCACCATCATCCGCCGCGACGGCGATGATTACTTCCTGATTACCCCTGTGGAAAAAGTCGGCATCAAGGTCGACGACGCGCCGTTCGTGGCCGTGACCCTTGAGGTTGAAGGGCAGGGGGAAGGGCAGTTGTTGCGCTTCACCACCAATGTCGAGGAAACCACTGAGGCTGGCGCCGAGCATCCGTTGCGGGTGGTGATCGATCCCCAGACCCAGGAACCGGCGCCCTACGTGCACGTGCGCAGCAATCTCGAAGCGCTGGTCCATCGCAATGTGTTCTACCAATTGGTGGAGCTGGCGGTCAGTCGCGAGATCGACGGGCAGCGCTGGTTGGGCGTGTGGAGCGGCGGCGTGTTCTTCCCGATCGGCCTGGAACCCTGAGCCCTTGTGGGGCGATGGCTGGACGTCCGCTATCGCGAGCAAGCTCGCTCCCACAGTGAATTTGGGGTGCCTGCAATATTTGTGTACGCCACCAGACCCTGTGGGAGCGAGCTTGCTCGCGAAGGCGCCGGCACATCCAGCATCTTCTCGACTGACCCACCGCTTTCGCGAGCAAGCCCGCTCCCACAGTGGTCAAGTCAAATTAAAATTGACACCCAATCGTATGATGATTAGCGTGAGCCTCCAATAAGAGTGGCCCGCGGGGTTGTCATGTCCAGCAGTTTTCATGCATCGACCGTCGATTGGCTGGGGGGCTGGATAGCCGCCGGCCAGGTCAAGCCTGGGCAAACCATCAAGGTCGAAGCGGATTTGGGCGAGCAACTGGGCGTCAGTCGCACGGTGATTCGCGAGGCGATCAAGACCCTGGTGGCCAAGGGGATGCTGGAGGTCGGGCCGAAAGTCGGCACGCGGGTGTTGCCGGTGCGCCGCTGGAACCTGTTCGATCCCCAAGTGGTGGGTTGGCTGTCGCGCAGCGGCCTGCCGGAAAACTTCGTCGATGATTTGCTGGACCTGCGCCGTACCATCGAGCCGATGGCGGTGCGCTGGGCCTGCGAGCGGGCCACCGCCGATCAGGTGCAGGCGATCCGCCTGGCCTACCATGCGCTGGAACGGGCGGTGGACAGCGGCACCGATTACAACCGCGCGGACCAGTTTTTCCACGAGTGCATTCTGGCCGCCAGCCATAATCAATTCATCGAACAAATGGTCCCGGCCCTGGGGGCGCTGCTGGCGGTGTCATTCGAGGTATCGGCGGCCGACCCGGATGAGCTGCGCCGCACCTTGCCCATCCACAAGGACATCGCCGACGCCATCGCCGCCCGTGACGCGGCGCGGGGTGTCTGGGCCTGCATGACCCTGATCGATAACGCTGACCTGGCGATCAAACGCTTTTACCCCAATGTCATGGCGGGTCGAACAGACGCCGCCGGGCAAGTCGGGAACGGGAGGTTTCAATGAAGTGGACGGCTGTGACGGAACACCGGGCGAAATTGGGCGAAGGGCCGTTCTGGGATGCACCGACCCAAGCGTTGTATTGGGTCGATATCGCCGGCAAGCAGGCCCTGCGGCTGATCGGCGCCAATGTGGAGATCTGGCAGATGCCCGAGCATGTCTCCGCCTTTATACCGACCCAAAGTGGCGACGCGCTGGTGACCCTGAGCAGTGGCGTCTACCGCCTCGATCTTGATTCGCCGGGCCTGGAACCGCGCCTGAGATTGCTGTGCATGGCCGACCCCCAGCCAGGCAATCGCGCCAACGAGGCCCGTTGCGACCCCCTGGGTCAACTCTGGCTCGGCACGATGCAGAACAACCTCGGTGCCGAAGGCGAGGACTTGCCGATCGAGCATCGGTCTGGCGGCCTGTTTCGCGTCGCGAGTGATGGCCGGGTCTTGCCCTTGTTGCGCGGGCTGGGCATCCCGAACACCTTGCTCTGGAGCCCCGATGGCACCACGGTGTATTTCGGCGACAGCCTGGATGGCACGTTGTATCGGCACTTCATTTACCCGGAAGGCAACCTGGCGCCTGCCGAGGTCTGGTTCGGCTCGCATCCGCGTGGCGGTCCGGATGGCTCGGCGATGGATGCCCAAGGGCATATCTGGAACGCCCGCTGGGACGGCAGTTGCCTGTTGCGGCTGACCCCGGACGGGCAGGTTGATCGGGTGATCGAATTGCCCGTCAGCCGCCCGACCAGTTGTGTATTCGGCGGCGAAGACCTCAAGACGTTGTACATCACCAGCGCGGCGAGCCCATTGGGTCATCCGCTGGACGGTGCCGTGCTGTCGATGCGTGTCGACGTGCCTGGCGTGGCCTGTACAAGGTTTGCTGGTTGAATCCCAAAATATGGGATGTAAATATATATATTGAGATTGTTTGGCGGCCGGGTTTATAGTCGGCTCCATCGGCAATACGCACTCACACTAAAAAAACAAGACAGGTGAAGTGATGCAACGATCTTTCCCCGTACGCCCCGGCGGCGTACGCCGGCCACTGTTCTTTCAAGCGCCTTCGCGCCGGTCATCCATGGATGCCCGGTTTTTGTCGTGCCTGGGGACAGGAGTCCTGAGCCATGGCTGAGCCCTTGGTCTTGCCACCCGTGCCGGAGCCACCCAAGGGCGAACGCCTGAAGGACAAGGTGGTGCTGTTGACCGGCGCCGCCCAGGGCATTGGCGAAGCCATCGTCGCGGCATTCGCTTCGCAACAGGCCCGGCTGGTGATCAGTGATATCCAGGCGCAGAAGGTCGAGGCGGTAGCCGCCCATTGGCGTGAACGCGGCGCCGATGTGCACGCACTGCAGGCCGATGTGTCGAAGCAGCAGGATTTGCAGGCCATGGCCCGTCGTGCCGTCGAGCTGCACGGGCGCATCGATGTGTTGGTCAACTGCGCGGGCGTCAATGTCTTCCGTGACCCACTGGAAATGACCGAAGAGGACTGGCGCCGCTGCTTCGCCATCGACCTGGATGGGGCCTGGTACGGTTGCAAGGCGGTGTTGCCACAGATGATCGAGCAGGGCGTGGGCAGCATCATTAACATCGCCTCGACCCATTCCTCTTACATCATTCCCGGCTGTTTCCCTTACCCGGTGGCCAAGCATGGCCTGCTCGGCCTGACCCGCGCCCTGGGCATCGAGTACGCCCCCAAGGGCATACGGGTCAACGCCATCGCCCCGGGCTACATCGAAACCCAACTGAACGTCGACTATTGGAATGGTTTTGCCGACCCCCATGCCGAACGCCAGCGTGCACGGGATCTGCACCCGCCACGCCGCATCGGGCAACCGATCGAAGTGGCAATGACGGCCGTGTTCCTGGCCAGTGACGAAGCACCGTTTATCAATGCCTCATGCATCACCATCGATGGAGGACGTTCGGTCATGTACCACGACTGAATATGCCTGGATTGCAGTGGGAAACTTCGTCTGTAATCCAATCATCATACGATATGACTATTTAGGCCTATGCTGTGTAGCAACTTGATGTAACCGCCCAGCCTGCGCACTTCCACCGTCGGTGGAGCAGACCCTGGACGTTTGGCTTTCAATAAAAAAAACAAGGAGTCAACTATGAATCATCGTCGTGGGATCCGTTCCCTGTGTCGCGCCGCCCTGGCGGTAACTGCGGTCAGTCTCAGCAGCAGCTTGCTGGCGGCCGATCCCGTAAAAATCGGTTTCCTGGTCAAGCAGGCCGAGGAGCCTTGGTTCCAGACCGAATGGGCGTTCGCCGAGAAGGCGAGCAAGGACAAAGGCTTCGAGTTGATCAAGATCGCCGTGCCTGACGGCGAGAAGACCCTCTCGGCCATCGACAGCCTGGCCGCCAACGGTGCCAAGGGCTTTGTGATCTGCCCGCCGGACGTGTCCCTCGGCCCGGCCATCATGGCCAAGGCCAAGCTCAATGATCTCAAGGTGATTGCCGTGGACGACCGGTTCGTCGATGCCAACGGCAAATTCATGGAGGACGTGCCGTACCTGGGCATGGCCGCGTTCGAGGTGGGCCAGAAGCAGGGCGCCGCCATGGCCGCTGAAGCGAAAAAGCGCAACTGGGAGTGGAAAGATACCTACGCGGTAATTAACACCTTCAACGAACTGGACACCGGCAAGAAGCGCACCGACGGTTCGGTCGATGCCCTGAAGAAGGCCGGGATGCCGGCAGACCACATCCTTTATTCGGCACTCAAGACCCTCGACGTACCCGGTAGCATGGACTCCACCAACTCGGCGTTGGTGAAGCTGCCAAGCGCCGCGAAAAACCTGATCATCGGCGGCATGAACGACAACACCGTGCTGGGCGGCGTGCGCGCTACCGAAGCGGCCGGGTTCAAGGCGGCCAATGTGATCGGTATCGGTATCAACGGCACCGACGCCATTGGTGAATTGAAGAAGCCCGACAGCGGCTTCTTCGGTTCGATGCTGCCAAGCCCGCACATCGAAGGCTACAAGACCGCCGAGATGATGTACGAGTGGATCACCACCGGCAAGGAACCGCCGAAGTACACCGCCATGGACGAGGTGACGCTGATCACCCGGGAGAACTTCAAGCAGGAGCTGGAAAAGATCGGCCTGTGGAACTGACGGTCGGTTGATTCAAAAGCGGCCCTGGCCACATGAGTGGCGGGGTCGCTTGATCTCTGTAAGTTCGAGGTGGTTATGCAAGCGCAAACAGCGACACTGCAACACAACATCGGCGGTAGCTTGCGGTTCAACGGGATCGGCAAATCCTTTCCCGGCGTGCAGGCGCTGGCCAATATCAGTTTCGTCGCGCATCCGGGGCAGGTGCATGCCTTGATGGGCGAGAATGGCGCGGGCAAGTCCACGTTGCTGAAGATCCTCGGTGGCGCCTACATCCCGAGCAGCGGTGACCTGCAGATCGGCGAACAGACGATGGCCTTCAAAGGCACCGCCGACAGCATTGCCAGCGGGGTGGCGGTGATTCACCAGGAGCTGCACCTGGTGCCGGAAATGACCGTCGCCGAAAACCTGTTTCTCGGCCATTTGCCGGCGCGTTTCGGCCTGGTCAACCGTGGCGTGCTGCGCCAGCAGGCGCTGACGCTGCTTAAAGGCCTGGCCGACGAAATCGACCCGCAGGAAAAAGTCGGTCGCCTGTCCCTCGGCCAGCGCCAATTGGTGGAAATCGCCAAGGCCTTGTCCCGTGGCGCCCACGTCATTGCCTTCGACGAACCCACCAGTAGCCTGTCGGCCCGGGAAATCGACCGTTTGATGGCGATCATCGCTCGCTTGCGCGACGAGGGCAAAGTGGTGCTGTACGTCAGCCACCGCATGGAAGAAGTGTTCCGTATCTGTAACGCGGTGACGGTATTCAAGGACGGTCGTTATGTCCGGACCTTCGAAAACATGAGCGAGCTGACCCACGATCAGTTGGTCACGTGCATGGTCGGTCGCGATATCCAGGACATTTATGATTACCGCCCTCGGGAGCGCGGCGATGTGGCGCTGCAGGTGAAGGGCCTGCAGGGGCCGGGCTTGCGCGAACCGGTGAGTTTCCAGGTGCACAAGGGTGAAATCCTTGGCTTGTTCGGGCTGGTCGGTGCCGGTCGTACCGAGCTCTTTCGCTTGCTCAGTGGCCTGGAGCGCCAGAGCGAGGGAAGCCTCGTGCTGCACGGCAAGGAATTGAAGCTGCGTTCGCCACGGGATGCCATCGCCGCTGGCGTGCTGCTGTGCCCGGAAGATCGCAAGAAGGAAGGCATCATCCCGCTGGGCAGCGTGGGCGAGAACATCAACATCAGCGCCCGTCCGGCTCATTCCGCGCTCGGCTGCCTGCTGCGCGGCGACTGGGAGCGGGGCAATGCCGACAAGCAGATCAAGTCGCTGAAAGTGAAGACCCCGGCGGCCAGCCAGAAAATCATGTACCTGTCCGGCGGCAATCAGCAGAAGGCGATTCTCGGTCGCTGGCTGTCGATGCCGATGAAAGTCCTGCTGCTGGACGAACCGACCCGTGGCATCGATATCGGCGCCAAGGCGGAGATCTACCAGATTATCCACAACCTGGCGGCCGATGGCATCGCGGTGATTGTGGTGTCCAGCGACCTGATGGAAGTGATGGGCATTTCCGACCGAATCCTGGTGCTTTGCGAAGGGGCCATGCGCGGCGAGCTGTCGCGTGACCAGGCCAACGAATCCAACCTGCTGCAACTGGCGCTGCCGCGCCAACGCGTTGCCGACGCGGCGAACTGAGAGGTAAATCATGACCATTCAAAACAATGCACTGCCAACGGCACGCAAACCCCTGGACCTGCGCCGTTTCCTGGATGACTGGGTCATGCTGCTGGCGGCCATCGGTATCTTCGTGCTCTGCACCTTGATGATCGACAACTTCCTGTCGCCGTTGAATATGCGCGGCCTGGGCCTGGCGATTTCCACCACCGGTATCGCCGCGTGCACCATGTTGTATTGCCTGGCGTCCGGGCATTTCGACTTGTCGGTCGGTTCGGTGATTGCCTGTGCCGGCGTGGTCGCGGCGGTGGTGATGCGCGACACCAACAGCGTGTTCCTCGGCGTCAGCGCGGCGCTGGCGATGGGGCTGATCGTCGGCCTGATCAACGGCATCGTCATCGCCAAGCTGCGGGTCAACGCCTTGATCACCACCCTGGCGACCATGCAGATCGTCCGTGGCCTGGCCTATATCTTTGCCAACGGCAAGGCGGTGGGTGTCTCGCAGGAATCGTTCTTCGTGTTCGGCAACGGCCAATTGTTCGGCGTGCCGGTGCCGATCCTGATCACCATCGTCTGCTTCCTGTTTTTCGGCTGGCTGCTGAACTACACCACCTACGGGCGCAACACCATGGCCATCGGCGGCAACCAGGAAGCGGCGTTGTTGGCGGGGGTGAACGTCGATCGCACCAAGATCATCATCTTCGCCGTACATGGTTTGATCGGCGCCTTGGCCGGGGTCATCCTGGCGTCGCGCATGACCTCGGGCCAGCCGATGATCGGCCAGGGCTTCGAATTGACCGTGATCTCGGCTTGCGTGCTGGGTGGGGTGTCGTTGAGTGGTGGCATCGGCATGATTCGCCACGTTATCGCCGGGGTGTTGATCTTGGCGATCATCGAGAACGCGATGAACCTGAAGAACATCGACACCTTCTACCAATACGTCATCCGCGGCTCGATCCTGTTGCTGGCGGTGGTGATTGACCGGTTGAAGCAACGCTGAAGATCATTTGTGACTGATCTACCGCTATCGCGAGCAAGCTCGCTCCCACAGGTTTTTGTGTCCGGCACAACATCGCGACACACCGCCGATCCCATGTGGGAGCGGGCTTGCCCGCGAACGCGGGGGTGCATTCAGTATTGATGCAAACTGACCCCCGCTTTCGCGAGCGGGCTCGGTCCCACAGGTTTTTGTGTCCGGTACAACATCGCGACACACCGCCGATCCCATGTGGGCGCGGGCTTGCCCGCGAAGGCGGGAGTGCATTCAGCATTGATGCAAGCTGACCCACCGCCTTCGCGAGCAAGCTCGCTCCCACAGGTTTTTGTGTCCGGCACAACATCGCGACACACCGCCGATCCCATGTGGGAGCGGGCTTGCCCGCGAACGCGGGGGTGCATTCAGTATTGATGCAAACTGACCCCCGCTTTCGCGAGCGGGCTCGGTCCCACAGGTTTTTGTGTCCGGTACAACATCGCGACACACCGCCGATCCCATGTGGGCGCGGGCTTGCCTGCGAAGGCGGGAGTGCATTCAGCATTGATGCAAGCTGACCCACCGCCTTCGCGAGCAAGCTCGCTCCCACAGGTTTTTGTGTCCGGCACAACATCGCGACACACCGCCGATTCCATGTGGGAGCGGGCTTGCCCGCGAAGGCGGGGGTGCATTCAGTATTGATGCAAACTGACCCACCGCTTTCGCGAGCAGGCTCGCTCCCACAGGTTTTTGAGTCCGGCACAACATCGCGGCACACCGCTGCTCCTGTGTGGGAGCGAGCTTGCTCGCGATGGCGTCCTCCCTGACGCCAACGATCACCCCGCTTTGCGCAACGCTTCGACCAATTCCTGCTTGCGCATCTTCGACCGTCCGGGAATGTTTTTCGCCCGGGCCTCCTTCATCAGGCTGTCCACCGTCTGGGTCCCATGGGAGGCCTTGCTTCTGCGCGGGTGACCTTCGCGGGTCTTGGCGGCGCGGCGGGCCGATTCCTTGCGGTCGGTTTTCTTTTCCACAGCCGGTTTGGTCTTCCCCGAACCACCGGAGCGTTCGCCGCCGCCGGACTGCTTGTTCACCGTCGCCCAGGCCCGTGCCTCGGCTTCGTTCTCCGACACGCCTTTTTTCTCGTAACTCTTTTCAATGTGTTCGGCCTTGCGTTTTTGCTCGGCGGTGTATTTGTCTTTGCTTCCACGAGGCATGGGATTTTCCTCCTCAAATGTCCGGGCAGAGGCTGCTTACTGGCTGGCAGCGCCACCTTCGGAGCCCGAGCCACCGGTCGTGGTTTTCGAACCCACGCCGGTCTCGGCGTTGTCAGGGGCGGTGGAGTCAGGCGTATTCATGCCGCCCTGGCGCCCCATGTCATTACCCTGCACGCGGGGATCGGTGCCGGTGGCAGGTGGCTGGCCATTGTTCAGGCCGCCGCCGGTGCCGTCGGTGTTCAACTTGGGCAGGCCTTGCGTGGCTGGAGAATTGGGCGCCTGTACCGGGTCGGTGGGGCCGGTGCCGGAAGTGGAAGCCGCGAAAGCCGCCGAAGACAGCAGCGTGGCGAGTGTGAATGCAGTCAGCCTTGAAGTGATCATGGTGTCGCCTCCATTTTTCAGAATGCTTACCTGATCTTGGGCCGTGGTGGCTTGGGGTTGGTGCCTTGGGCGCGACGAATGGCACTTTTGAAAGAAGCTTGCGTCGGCGATCAAATAGTTGGATCGGTATGTGACGAGCGTCGCGCAGCGGCTTAGTATGGCGCTTTCAATTGGCTACAAGGCCTGTTCATGTCGATCCAGATCCGTCCTGCGCAACCCAGTGATGCGCCTCAAATCCTTGCCTTCATCACCGAGTTGGCCGATTACGAAAAGGCCCGCCACGAAGTCATCGCCAGTGTGGCCGACATCGAGCGCAGCCTGTTCAGCGAAGGCGCGACCGCCCACGGGTTGATCTGCCTGCGTGATGGCGTGCCGATTGGTTTCGCGGTGTTTTTCTTCAGTTATTCCACTTGGCTGGGCAGCAACTGCTTGTACCTCGAAGACCTGTACATCACGCCTGAGCAGCGCGGTGGCGGGGCGGGCAAGACGCTGTTGCGCCACCTGGCGAAGATCGCCTGCGACAACGATTGCGGTCGCTTTGAATGGAGCGTGCTGGACTGGAACACACCGGCCATCGAGTTCTACAAATCCCTCGGCGCGCAACCCCAGGAAGAGTGGGTGCGCTACCGAATGGACGGCAAGGTGCTAAGGGATTTCGCTAACGGCCACTGAGCACTTCATGAGTGTGCGGCAGACGCGTACTCGGCAAACCCCGGTCGTTGCTCGAGGCGTTTGCAGTAGGCCGCCACGGCCGGATAGTCGGGACGCTCCATGGGCGCCTGGCGCCAACGGTGTACGGACAGGCCGATGAGCACGTCCGCGAGGGAAAACGCCGTACCGGCCACGTAGGCGCCGGTGCGGTTCAACTGCTGCTCCAGCAACCCCATCTTCTCGTTCCAGCCCTTGATGCCGGCGGCGATGCGCTGCGGGTCCTGGAAGTCCGGATTCTTGCGCACCAAGGCGTGGAAGGCGTAGCCCCAGGATGGGTTGAGCTCCGTGGCTTGCCAGTCCATCCACTGTTCGATCCGCGCCCGGGCGGCAGGCTCGACAGGTAGCAGATCGCTGGGCCCATGCTTGCCCACCAAGTAGCGGCAGATGGTATTGGATTCCCAGAACACGCCATTCTCATCAATGATCACCGGCACCTGGGCATTGGGATTCAAGGCCAGGAATGCCGGTTCCTGGGTCGAGGCAAAGCCGATGCCCCAATCTTCGCGCTCGTAGGCGATGTCCAGTTCCTGGCAGGTCCACAGCACTTTTCTGACGTTGATCGAAGACGTGCGGCCGAGGATTTTCAGCAGTTGTCCCATCACTTTTTCCCTGTTGTCTGGTGTCCGGTCAGAAAACGTAGCAGGGTCTTGGGCGGATGGCGATTGGCTTTATAGGCAATGTATTTTTATCCCAATATATGGGAGTGATATTTATATATTGAGATTTAATTGCCCCCAGGTTTATAGTCCGTCTCACTCACTGCCAAAAAACAAAACAGGTGAAGCGGATGCAGGCGCAATTGATCGCGCTCGATTGGGGGACCACCTCATTACGGGCTTACAAACTCGCAGCCGGTGGCGAGGTGCTCGAGCAGCGTTCGCTGTCGTCGGGGATCATGCAGTTGCCCTCCGGGCCACGAAACGTGGCCGGCCAGATGTGCATCGACGGTTTCGAGCTGGCCTTCGACGAGGCCTGCGGCGACTGGCTCGATGCCCAGCCAGGCTTGCCTGTCATTGCCTGCGGCATGGTCGGCAGTGCTCAGGGCTGGCGTGAAGCGCCGTACTGCGACACACCCGCCAACGTCGCCAATCTCGGACATTCCCTACAAACCGTTCGCAGCCTTCGCGGTGTCGATGTGCACATCGTGCCGGGCGTGATTCAGCGTTCACGCTTGCCCAATGTCATGCGCGGCGAAGAAACCCAGGTGCTCGGTGCGTTGGCCAGCCTGCCGGACGAAGCGGTGCTGATCGGTCTGCCGGGCAGCCATTCGAAATGGGTGGAAGTGGCCGATGGCCGCATCGTGCATTTCGATACCTTCATGACCGGCGAGATCTTCGCCGTGCTCAGTGACCACAGCATTCTCGGCCGCACCCAGCAACGGAGTGCGACCTTCGATGGCGTGGCCTTTGATCGCGGCGTGCAAGTGGCGTTGTCGGAGGACGGCCAGATCGGCCCATTGTCCACCGTGTTCAGCGCCCGCAGCCTGGGCTTGACCGGCGAGTTGAGCGCCAGTGCCCAAGCGGACTACCTCTCGGGTCTGTTGATTGGCCATGAGCTGACGGCCTTGGCCCAGGTACAACGCCGACGCCGCGTCAGCCTGCACCTGCCGACGGTGGTGCTGATCGGCAATTCCCAACTCTGTGTCCGTTATCAACGGGCCCTCGACGCCTGCGGCTTCGCCCGGGTGGTCCTGGCCGAACAGGCCACCGAACGCGGTTTGTGGCAACTGGCCGTGGCGGCCGGGTTGCTCGATTCCACCGCCCCCTGAACCTGACTGGAGGTCTGACATGCTCACACAAGCACTGGCGCACAACGGGCTGATCGCGATCCTGCGTGGCCTGCGTCCCGAAGAGGCGGCGGCCATTGGCGAGGTACTGTACAGCGCCGGATTTCGCGTCATCGAAGTACCGCTCAATTCCCCCGAACCGTACGAAAGTATTCGCATCCTGCGCAGTACCTTGCCCGCCGATTGCCTGATCGGTGCCGGCACCGTGCTGACGCCGGAACAGGTGGAACAGGTGAAAGCCGCCGGTGGCCAAGTGATCGTCATGCCCCATAGCGATCCGAAGGTGCTGCGTGCGGCGAAGGCGGCGGGCTTGTACCTGTCGCCAGGCGTCGCCACGCCCACCGAAGCCTTTGCCGCACTGGCCGAAGGCGCCCATGTGCTGAAGATGTTTCCCGCCGAGCAAATGGGCCCGGCGGTGGTCAAGGCCTGGCTCGCAGTGCTGCCGGCCGGGACCGTGCTGGTGCCGGTGGGTGGGATTACGCCGGACAACATGGCGGTGTTCGTCGAAGCCGGCGTCAAGGGTTTCGGCCTCGGTTCCGGGTTGTTCAAGCCGGGCCTGACAGCGGATGAAGTGGCGGTGCGCGCCAAGGCCTATGTAGCCGCATGGAACGCCTTGAACTGAAGACTTTTCCAGCGCCCCGCGCGCTGCATCTGACAAGAGAGACAACAAGATGAAAATCACCAAGCTGACCACGTTTATCGTTCCGCCGCGCTGGTGCTTCCTCAAGGTCGAGACCGACGAGGGCGTGACCGGTTGGGGCGAGCCCGTGGTCGAAGGCCGTGCCCACACGGTGGCGGCTGCCGTCGAGGAGTTGTCCGACTACCTGATCGGCAAAGACCCCCGCAACATCGAAGACATCTGGACCGTGCTCTATCGCGGCGGCTTCTACCGCGGCGGGGCCATTCACATGAGCGCCCTGGCCGGCATCGACCAGGCGTTGTGGGACATCAAGGGCAAGGCCCTGGGCGTGTCGGTCAGCGACCTGCTGGGCGGCCAGGTGCGCGACAAGATCCGTGTGTATTCGTGGATCGGCGGCGACCGGCCGGCGGACACCGCTCGCGCGGCGAAAGAGGCAGTGGCGCGGGGCTTCACGGCGGTGAAGATGAACGGCACCGAAGAGCTGCAGTTTCTCGACACCTTCGAAAAAGTCGACCTGGCCCTGGCCAACGTGGCGGCGGTGCGCGATGCGGTCGGACCGAACGTCGGCATTGGCGTGGACTTCCACGGCCGGGTGCACAAGCCGATGGCCAAGGTGCTGATGAAGGAACTCGACCCCTACAAACTGATGTTCATCGAAGAGCCGGTGCTCAGCGAAAACTATGAAGCCCTCAAGGAACTGGCGCCGCTGACCAGCACCCCGATTGCCCTGGGCGAGCGGTTGTTTTCCCGTTGGGATTTCAAGCGCGTGCTCAGCGAAGGCTACGTGGACATCATCCAGCCCGACGCATCCCACGCCGGTGGCATCACCGAAACCCGCAAGATCGCCAACATGGCTGAGGCCTACGACGTGGCGCTGGCGCTGCACTGCCCGCTGGGCCCCATCGCTCTGGCGGCGTGCCTGCAACTGGATGCGGTCTGCTACAACGCGTTCATCCAGGAGCAAAGCCTGGGCATCCACTACAACGAGAGCAACGACCTGCTGGACTACATCAAGGATCCGCAGGTGTTCGACTACGACAAGGGCTTCGTGAAGATCCCCAATGGCCCGGGCCTGGGCATCGAGATCAACGAGGAATACGTCATCGAACGCGCGGCCATCGGCCATCGCTGGCGCAACCCGATCTGGCGCCATGCCGATGGCAGTTTTGCCGAGTGGTGAGTCACGCCTGACCCTGTGGGAGCGAGCTTGCTCGCGATGGCGATGTATCAGTCACACATGTGCCAACTGACACACCCTCATCGCGAGCAAGCTCGCTCCCACAATTTGATCTTCGCAAGCAGGGAGATCTTCTTCGATGCGCCCGTTTCCTCAATAAACATAAGAAGAGGCACCTCACATGCAAGCGCACACCCTGAGCGCGCAGGCGTCGTTGGTGACGCCCAGCCGCAAGCGTTTTTTCATCATGGTCCTGCTGTTCATCACCGTGGTGATCAATTACCTGGACCGCAGCAACCTCTCCATTGCCGCCCCCGCGCTGACCAGCGACCTGGGCATCGACCCCATCCACGTCGGGCTGATTTTCTCGGCATTCGGCTGGACCTACGCCGCCATGCAGATTCCCGGCGGCTGGCTGGTGGATCGGGTGCCGCCGCGCATTCTCTATAGTGTGGCATTGCTGCTGTGGTCGGCAGCCACGGTGATGCTGGGGTTCGCCGCCAGCTTCATCGCGTTGTTCGTGCTGCGCATGGCGGTCGGTGCCCTGGAAGCGCCGGCTTATCCGATCAACAGTCGCGTGGTGACCACTTGGTTTCCCGAGCGCGAGCGGGCCACGGCCATCGGTTTCTACACCTCCGGGCAGTTTGTCGGGCTGGCCTTCCTGACGCCGGTATTGGCCTGGCTGCAACACGCCTTTGGCTGGCACATGGTGTTTGTCGCCACCGGCGCGGTGGGGATTCTCTGGGCGGTGATCTGGTACGCGGTGTACCGCGAGCCCCGGGATTTCAAAGGCGCCAATGCCGCCGAAATCGAGCTGATCCGCGAGGGTGGCGGGCTGGTGGATATCCAGGCCGATACGGCGAAGGCCAAGGCGAAATTCAGTTGGTCCGACCTGGGCATCGTCCTGACGCAACGCAAGTTGTGGGGCATTTACCTGGGGCAGTTCTGCCTCAACTCCACGCTGTGGTTTTTCCTGACGTGGTTCCCCACCTACCTGGTGAAGTATCGCGGCATGGACTTCATCAAGTCCGGCTTGCTGGCGTCGTTGCCGTTCCTCGCGGCGTTTGTCGGCGTGCTGTGCTCCGGGTTCTTCTCCGACTGGTTGATTCGTCGCGGCGCCACCGTGGGGTTCGCGCGCAAGCTGCCGATCATTGGCGGGCTGCTGATTTCGACCTCGATCATCGGCGCCAACTTTGTCGAGTCGACGCCGCTGGTGATCGCTTTCCTGGCCCTGGCGTTCTTCGGCAATGGCCTGGCGTCGATCACCTGGTCGCTGGTGTCGACCCTGGCGCCGGCACGATTGCTCGGGTTGACCGGCGGGGTGTTCAACTTCATCGGTAACCTGGCGGCCATCGCCACGCCGATCGTGATTGGCTTCCTCGCCAGCGGCGATTCGTTCGCCCCGGCCATTACCTATATCTCTGTCCTGGCATTGGCTGGCGCGCTGTCCTACATCCTGCTGGTGGGGAAGGTCGAGCGCATCGAGTTGTAGTCCGACGGGGCGGGCGACCATAATGCCGCCCGTTCCCCGCTCACTGTTGAAGGCCGGCTATGCAGCAAGACGATCCAAAAATCACCAAGGACGCCGCGCCGACAGGCACGCAGACATTGCTGCGTGGTCTGGGCGTGGTCCAGGCGGTCGCCAGTGGCGCCCGTGACTTGAAGGAAATCGCCCGGCTGATCGGCACCACCCGCAGCACCACCCATCGCCTGGCCAGTTGCCTGGTGGACGAGCGTTACCTGCGCGTGGTGCCGCAAGTAGGCTACCTGCTGGGGCCGAAGTTGATCGAGTTGGGCTTCCAGGCCCGGGAAGAACTGCCACTGGTAAGCTTGGCGGGGCCGTACCTGGACGAGCTGTCGGCGCTGACCGGGGACACCGTTCACCTGGCGATTCGCGAGGGCGACGAAGTCTTGTACCTGCTGAAGAATCCGGGGCGTAACGGCCCGGAAATGCGTTCGCGCGTAGGCCATCGCATGCCGTTGGCGCGCACCGGGATCGGTAAGGCGCTGATGCTCGATGACACTCAGGAACAATGGAAGCGGCTGTATGAAATCAGCCTGCCGGCGGGTGGGAAAAATCAGTTCTGGCCCCAGCATCAGGAGCAATCCTGGGAGCAGTTCCAGCAACGGATGCTGGAGTACGTGGCGGGGGGCTACGCTTTCGATCTGGAGGACAATGAACCGTCGATTCGCTGTGTGGCGGCGCCGATCCGTGACGCCGGCAAGCGCATCGTCGCCGGTATCAGCATCGCCAGCACCGTGCCGTACATGCCCCTGGAAAAGATGGCCGAGCTGATTCCCCTGGTCAAAGGGGTCACAGCCCGGCTATCGGCGGAGCTAGGCGCCAAGGTCTGACGAACCTCAGGCCTTGAGCGTTGCCATGTCGATGACGAAGCGGTATTTCACGTCTCCGGCGATCATGCGGCTGTAGGCCTCGTTGATCTGGCGGATGTCGAGCATTTCAATGTCGCAGCTGATGTTGTGTTCGGCGCAGAAGTCCAGCACTTCCTGGGTTTCGGCGATACCGCCGATCAACGAGCCGGCCAGGACGCGACGGCCCATGATCAAGTTGGCCGCATGGACTGGCGGATCGATCGGTTCGATCAGGCCCACCAGGATGTGTACACCGTTGAACCGCAGGGTACTGAGGTAGGGGTTGAGGTCGTGCTGCACCGGAATGGTGTCCAGCAGGAAGTGGAAGCGTCCGGCGGCAGCGGCCATCTGCTCGGCGTCGGTGGACACGATCACATGGTCGGCGCCCTGGCGACGGGCTTCTTCGGCCTTGCTGGCCGAGCGGGTGAACAACGTCACTTCGGCGCCCATGGCCTTGGCGAACTTGATGCCCATGTGGCCGAGACCGCCCATGCCCAGCACGCCGACCTTGTCGCCGGCCTTCACACCGTAGTGCTTGAGGGGCGAGTAGGTGGTGATACCGGCACAGAGAATCGGCGCTGCGCCGGCCGGGTCAAGTGTTTCCGGGATGCGCAGCACAAAGTGCTCCTTGACCACGATGCTGTTGGAGTAGCCGCCCATGGTGTGGCCGCCGCTGATGCGATCCGGGCTGGCGTAGGTCTGGGTCATGCCCTGGGAGCAGTATTGTTCCAGGTCGGCGCGACAGGCTTCGCACTCGCGGCAGGAGTCGACCATGCAGCCAACGCCCACCAGGTCGCCGACTTTATAGCGGGTGACGTCCGCGCCGACGGCGGTGACTTTGCCGATGATTTCATGGCCGGGCATCAGCGGGTAAACGGCGATGCCCCATTCGTTGCGGGCCTGGTGAATGTCGGAGTGGCAGACACCGCAGTAAAGAATGTCGATCGCCACATCGTCGGCTCGCGGGCTGCGGCGCTCGAACTTCATCGGGGCGAGGGGAGCGGTGGGCGATTGGGTGGCATATCCGATGGCTGTGTACATGATGAACCTCGCTAAAGCAGTGAACGGTGAGGGTTTCATTCTGGGAGTCCTGGCGGCAGGCGGCGATGGTAATTCCTCCGCCTGTCATGCCTAATCCTCCGGTCTTGGCCAGGATTTGATCCTATGTGGCGCCAGACCTGCGATGATGGTTTCATCCCTTTTTTCGTGAAGTTTTCGCCATGTTGTTGACCCGCCATCTCGATGCCAACGCTACGCTGGTCTCATTGATAGAACCCTTGGCGACCCGCGACGGTTTCGTCCCGACGCCACAGCCCGGCGTACATGTGCTTCGGGCCAGCCAGGACGTCGCGCGTGGCCCGCAGCTCTACGAACCGAGTCTGGTGATCATTGCCCAGGGTAGCAAACTGGCGTATCTGGGGCCGCGCACGCTGGAATATGGCGCCGGGCATTATCTGATCCAGGCCTTGCCGGTGCCATTCGAATGCGAAACCTACGCCATGCCCAATGCTCCACTGCTTGGGGTTTCCGTTGCGATCGATCGGGCGATGCTGGGGGAACTGGTGTTGGCCATGGGGCTGGTACCGGGTCGGAACCTGGCGCCGCAGACGCCGGAATCAATGACCTGCGCAGTGCTCGATGACGCCATGCGTGGATGTGTCGAACGCTTGTTGCGCTGCTTGCACGATCCGTTGGAGCGCCAGGTCATGGGCCAGGCGCGGCTGCGGGAGTTGCTGTTCGTCGCGTTGCGCGGGCCCCAGGCCGATGTGCTGCGGGCGCTGGTGGAGCAGCAGGGCCAGTTCGCTCGGATTGCCGCTGCCTTGAGCCATCTGCATGCGCACTTCACCGAGCCGCTGAACGTTGAGACACTGGCCAGTTGCGCCAACATGAGCGCTTCGACGTTTCATGAGCATTTCAAGCGCAGCACCTTGCTCTCGCCCGTGCAGTACCTCAAGCGGTTGCGCCTGCTCAAGGCCCAGCGGCTGCTGCTCATCGAGGGCATGGGCGTGGCCCAGGTGGCGCATCAGGTGGGGTATCAGAGCCCGTCGCAGTTCAGTCGGGAGTACAAACGCTACTTCGAGCGCAACCCCGGGGAAGAGCGCGCCGCCTGATCCTGTGATGTTCACCTGTGGGAGCGAGCTTGCTCGCGATAGCGGCGGTTCAGCTTGCATCAATGTTGAATGGGCTGACGTCATCGCGAGCAAGCTCGCTCCCACATTGGGTTGTGGTGTTCCTGGAATGGCAGGCAACAAAAAGGCCCCCATTGCGGGAGCCTCGATGTTCAGCGTGTCGGCTTACATGTTCGGGTAAGTCGGCCCGCCAGCGCCTTCCGGCGACACCCAGGTGATGTTCTGCGCCGGGTCCTTGATGTCGCAGGTCTTGCAGTGCACGCAGTTCTGGGCGTTGATCTGGAAGCGCTTCTCGCCGTCTTCCTTGGTCACCACTTCGTACACGCCAGCCGGGCAGTAACGCTGGGCCGGTTCGTCGTACAGCGGCAGGTTCTTGCTGATCGGAATGCTCGGGTCGGTCAGCTTCAGGTGGCAGGGTTGTTCTTCTTCATGGTTGGTACCGGAGATGAACACCGAGCTGAGTTTGTCGAAGCTGAGCTTGCCGTCCGGTTTCGGGTAGTCGATCTTCTTGCAATCGGCCGCCAGCTTGAGGCAGGCATAGTCCGGTTTGTTGTCGTGCAGGGTGAACGGTATTTTGCCGCCGAAGATGTTCTGGTCGAGCCAGTTGAAACCACCGCCGACGATCGCGCCGTACTTGTGGATCGCCGCACCGAAGTTGCGGCTGGCGAACAGTTCTTCGTACAGCCAACTGTTCTTGAAATTGTCGACGTAGGCGGTCAGTTCATCACCGCCTTCGGACTCGGCGAACAAGCGATCGGCCACGGCCTCGGCGGCGAGCATGCCGGATTTCATGGCGGTGTGGCTGCCCTTGATCTTGGCGAAGTTCAGGGTGCCGAGGTCGCAACCGATCAGCGCGCCGCCCTTGAAGACCATTTTTGGCAACGAGTTCAG